>NZ_AYTM02000002.1:2950000-3195000 GCF_000507185.2 Pseudomonas syringae KCTC 12500 | reverse complement strand
GCCAGTTTTGGATGCAGTTCCCAGGTTGAGCCCGGGGATTTCACATTCAACTTAACAAACCACCTACGCGCGCTTTACGCCCAGTAATTCCGATTAACGCTTGCACCCTCTGTATTACCGCGGCTGCTGGCACAGAGTTAGCCGGTGCTTATTCTGTCGGTAACGTCAAAACAATCACGTATTAGGTAACTGCCCTTCCTCCCAACTTAAAGTGCTTTACAATCCGAAGACCTTCTTCACACACGCGGCATGGCTGGATCAGGCTTTCGCCCATTGTCCAATATTCCCCACTGCTGCCTCCCGTAGGAGTCTGGACCGTGTCTCAGTTCCAGTGTGACTGATCATCCTCTCAGACCAGTTACGGATCGTCGCCTTGGTGAGCCATTACCTCACCAACTAGCTAATCCGACCTAGGCTCATCTGATAGCGCAAGGCCCGAAGGTCCCCTGCTTTCTCCCGTAGGACGTATGCGGTATTAGCGTCCGTTTCCGAGCGTTATCCCCCACTACCAGGCAGATTCCTAGGCATTACTCACCCGTCCGCCGCTCGCCACCAGGTACAAGTACCCGTGCTGCCGCTCGACTTGCATGTGTTAGGCCTGCCGCCAGCGTTCAATCTGAGCCATGATCAAACTCTTCAGTTCAAACATCTAACTGGGTTTTGAGAAAACCCTAAACTTGGCTCAGCAATCGTTGGTTACATCTTTGATTTCTCGCGGAGTAACTTGGGTTGCTGATAATCTGTTGACTTCAGTCTGACACCACAAGCACCCACACGAATTGCTTGATTCAGTTGTTAAAGAGCGGCTGGTTAAGACCTTTCGTCTCAACCGAGGCGCGCATTCTACAGCGCCCTCTGTATCTGTCAAGCGGTTATTTCAAGAAGTTTTCAAAGTTTCCTTTGCAACTTCAACCACTTGCGCTGCGATCAACTCTGGAGTTGCTCATCAGCGGGAGACGAATTCTACAGCGTTACAACCGCGTGTCAAACTCTTTTTCCTCACCGCTGTCGATCAATCCAGACCCGACCTCCTTCCTCGCTGACTCTTCACTCCAAAACCTTGCAAACTATTGATTTACAAGACTTTTTCGTTTCCGTCTGCGCCGGAAGTGGGGCGAATTATAGACACCTGACAGAGGGCGTCAACCGTTAATTTAAAAAATCTTCGCCCTGCTTTGCGACGCCCCTGTAAACACGGGAGATCCTCTTTAAAGACGATCTCCCTTCCGTAGAATTTACAGGCTCGGAAAGGCAAATTGCGACGCTTCGTGGCTAGCACGTTGCGGCCAGCGCTGAGTAATGGCCTTGCGACGGGTATAGAAGCGCACACCATCGGGACCGTACGCATGCAGGTCGCCGAACAGGGAACGCTTCCAGCCACCAAAGCTGTGATAAGCCACTGGTACTGGCAGCGGAACGTTGACCCCGACCATCCCCACTTCAATCTCGTCGCAGAACAGACGCGCCGCTTCACCATCGCGGGTAAAGATGCAGGTGCCGTTGCCGTATTCGTGATCGTTGATCAGTTGCATGGCCTGCTCAAGGCTGTCCACACGCACGATGCACAGCACCGGCCCGAAAATCTCTTCTTTATAGATACGCATCTCTGGCGTCACGCGATCGAACAGGCAGCCACCCATGAAGAACCCCTGTTCATGCCCGGCAACCTGAAGATTGCGCCCATCGACCACCAAGGTTGCGCCCGCTTGCACACCGTCTTCTATATAGCCGCCGACCTTGTCGCGATGCTGCCCGGTGACCAGTGGCCCCATGTCCAAGCCACAGGTCGTGCCCGCACCGATCTTCAGGCTCTGGATTTGCGGAACCAGCTTGGCCACCAATGCATCAGCGATCTGATCGCCAACGCACACCGCGACCGAGATCGCCATGCAACGCTCGCCGCAGGATCCGTAAGCTGCGCCCATCAAGGCACTCACGGCATTGTCCAGATCGGCATCCGGCATCAACACCGCATGATTCTTGGCGCCACCGAGGGCCTGAACGCGCTTGCCCCGCGCTGCGCCTTCCTTATAGATGTACTCGGCAATAGGCGTAGAACCGACGAAGCTGAGCGCCTTGACCTCCGGCGCTTCGATCAGCGCATCGACCGCGACCTTGTCACCGTGAACCACATTGAGCACACCCTTCGGCAGCCCCGCTTCATGCAGCAGTTCGGCAATCAACAGCGTTGAACTGGGATCGCGCTCCGACGGCTTGAGGATGAAGCAGTTACCGCACGCAATGGCCAGCGGGTACATCCACAGCGGCACCATGGCCGGGAAGTTGAACGGGGTAATACCGGCAACGATACCCAGCGGCTGAAAGTCAGACCACGCATCGATGTTCGGCCCGACGTTGCGGCTGTATTCACCCTTGAGCACTTCAGGCGCGGCGCAGGCGTACTCCACGTTTTCAATGCCGCGTTTCAGCTCGCCCGCCGCATCTTCCAGGGTCTTGCCGTGTTCTTCACTGATCAATTGGGCAATGCGTGCCTCGTTCTGCTCGAGCAGCTGCTTGAAACGGAACATCACCTGAGCACGCTTGGCCGGCGGCGTATTGCGCCACGCCGGAAAGGCAGCCTTGGCCGAGTCGATTGCCTTCTGAACTGTTTCGCGATCGGCCAGCGCTACCGTGTGGATAACCTGCCCGGTCGACGGGTTGAACACGTTGGCGCTACGACCTTCAGCAGAAACGAACTCGCCGTGGATCAGGTGTTGAATGCTGCTCATGGAAAACTCCGGATAAAGGCAGCGGGCGTGAGTCAGCTCACACCCGATGCGATAAGGGCACGCATATAAGAAGAGAGCCTGCCAGCGCGGTCAGTCGATCAGATTCAGGGTTTCGCCGACGGCATCGAACAATCGATCAAGATCCTGCGCCTGGCTGTTGAAGGTCGGCCCGAATTGCAGGGTGTCACCGCCAAAGCGCACGTAGAAACCGGCTTTCCACAGCTTCATGCCCGCCTCGAAGGGGCGCACGATGGCATCGCCGTCACGCGGTGCGAGCTGGATGGCACCTGCCAGACCGTAATTGCGGATATCGACCACGTTTTTCGCGCCCTTGATACCGTGCAGCGCACGTTCAAAATGCGGCGCGACTGCGGCGGCCTGCTGCACCAGATTCTCCCGTTGCAGCAGTTCAAGCGCCGCCAGCCCGGCCGCACACGCCACAGGGTGGGCGGAATAGGTATAGCCGTGAGGGAATTCGACGGCGTACTCCGGCGTCGGCTGATTCATGAACGTTTGATAGATCTCGCTGCTGGCGATTACCGCGCCCATGGGGATAGCGCCATTGGTGATCTGCTTGGCGATGCACATCAGGTCAGGCGTGACACCGAAACTATCGGCGCCAAACATCGAGCCCGTACGACCGAAGCCGGTGATGACTTCATCGAAGATCAGCAGGATATTGTGCTGATCACAAATCTCACGCAGCCGCTTGAGATAGCCTTGCGGTGGAACGATCACACCGGCCGAGCCCGACATGGGTTCGACGATCACTGCAGCGATGTTCGACGCATCATGCAACTCGATCAGCTTGAGCATCTCGTCAGCCAGCGCGATACCGCCCGCCTCGGGCATGCCCTTCGAGTACGCATTGCTGGCCAGCAGGGTGTGCGGCAAGTGGTCGACGTCCATCAACTGGCCGAACATCTTGCGGTTGCCATTCACTCCGCCCAGGCTGGTACCCGCCACATTCACGCCGTGATAGCCGCGTGCCCGACCGATCATCTTGGTCTTGGTCGCCTGGCCTTTCAGCCGCCAGTAGGCGCGCACCATCTTCACCGCCGTATCCGCGCACTCGGAACCCGAGTTGGTATAGAAGACGTGGTTGAGATTGCCCGGCGTCAGGTCGGTAATCTGTTCTGCCAGCTGGAACGAAAGGGGGTGCCCGAACTGAAAGCCGGGCGAGTAATCCAGCACACCCAGCTGCCGGGACACGGCTTCCTGAATTTCCTTGCGCGTGTGCCCGGCGCCACATGTCCACAGACCGGAAAGCGCATCGTAGATCTTGCGTCCCTTGTCGTCTGTCAGATAGCTGCCATGCGCGGCCACGACCATGCGCGGGTCGCGCTGGAAATTTCGATTCGCGGTGTAAGGCATCCAGTGAGCATCGAGCTTCAACTGACGGGTGACAGGCACATCGGACACTTCGAACATATTCATGGGAGCAAGCCTCGCAGGCGCTGAACGATCAGTCATTGCAGCTAAGGTGCCACGCGGATAAAGTTCATAAAACCCGACTTTTACGATCTTTGGTTTGGTAATTACTAAACAATGAATATCCGTCGTTCCGATCCGGTGTCGCAGGTCAGTGATTTTGATATCCGCTTGCTGCGCCTATTCAAAAGCGTTGTCGAAGCGGGTGGCTTTTCTGCGGCTGAAAGCGTGCTCGGCATTGGCCGATCCGCGATCAGCCAGCAGATGAGTGACCTGGAACAACGCCTCGGCCTGCGCCTGTGCCAGCGAGGCCGCGCCGGTTTTTCACTGACCGACGAGGGGCGCGAAGTCTATCAGTCGTCTTTGCAACTGCTCAGCGCGCTGGAAAGCTTCAGGACAGAGGTCAACGGCCTGCACCAGAACCTGCGCGGCGAACTGAACATCGGCCTGACCGACAATCTGGTCACCCTCCCCCACATGCGCATTACACACGCCCTGGCTCGACTGAAAGAGCGCGGGCCGGGCGTGCACATCAACATCCGCATGATTGCCCCCGCCGAAGTCGAGCGCGGTGTACTCGACGGCGGCCTGCATGTCGGTGTCGTGCCGCAGGCCAGTGCTTTGCCGGGGCTTGAGTATCATTCTTTATACAGCGAGCGCTCGCTGCTCTACTGCGCGGTCGGGCATCCGCTCTTTTACGCCGACAATGCCGCGCTGGATGACGCACGCCTCGCACAACAGGAAGCCATCGCTCCGACCTTTCGCCTGCCCAACGATGTTCAGGACCACTATCAGGCACTGACCTGCACGGCCAGCGCGTCTGACCGGGAAGGTATCGCCTTCCTGATTCTGACCGGTCGCTACATAGGCTACCTGCCCGATCATTACGCCAATGCCTGGGTGCAGGAAGGCAGGCTGCGCGCATTGAAACCGGATTCGAAGTTCTACGACCTCAACCTGGTGACCGTCACCCGCAAAGGCCGGCGCCCTCATTTGGTGCTGGAGAGCTTTCTGGAAACACTTGCCGCTACCCGATGACACATTTGTGCCCGGTAACTGGCCGCTTCGACGACGCTGCAGCGCGGTTTGAAAGCGCTATCAAGCTGATATTTATTGAAATAACCGGACTCAAATAAAAATAACCTGAGCAACTGGACAGCTTTTTGCAGTAGTCCCGAACAATGACACGCCAGCACATGGCATTTCCCCGTCCGAGACCTCGCCATGCAGCCTGAAACACTCGACAACGATGATCTGATCTACGGCCTGAACGATCGCCCCAAACCCTGGACGGCCCTATTGGCTGCGTTCCAGCACGTTCTCGCCAGCTTCGTGGGGATCATCACTCCGCCCCTGATCATCGGCTCGACCCTCGGCCTGACCCAATACATGCCGTACCTGATCAGCATGGCCTTGATGGTCTCGGGCACCGGTACGTTCATCCAGGCGCGCCGCCCGTTCGGTATCGGCGCGGGCATGATCTGCCTGCAAGGCACCAGCTTCGCGTTCCTGGGCGCCGTGTTGTCCGCAGGCTTTCTGGTCAAGCAGCGCGGCGGCAGCCCGGAGGACATCATGGCGATGATCTTCGGCGTGTGCTTTTTCGGTGCGCTGGTGCAGATCGCACTGAGTCGCTGCATTAGCCAGTTGCGAAGGGTCATCACGCCGCTGGTGACCGGCATTGTCATCACGCTGATTGGTGTGAGCCTGATCAAGGTGGGCGTGACAGACCTGGGCGGCGGCTTCGACGCGCCGGACTTTGGCGCCCCGGTGAATCTGGCGCTGGGCGCGTTCGTGCTGGCCGTGATCATTGTGCTCAATCGCTCGACTACGCCCTGGGTACGTTTGTCAGCCATCATCATCGGCCTGGCGGTCGGCAGTCTGGCCGCGTGGTTCAGCGGCAAACTGGTGCCGCAACCCCTTCACGACCTGCCATTGATCAGCGTTCCGATGCCCTTCCGCTTCGGCTTCAATTTCGACTGGAGCGCTTTCCTGCCTGTCGCGCTGATTTATCTGATCAGCAGCATCGAAACGGTCGGCGACCTGACCGCCAATTGCATGCTCGCGCGCCAGCCCATCAGCGGCCCGAGCTACCTGGCCCGCCTCAAGGGCGGCGTACTGGGCGATGGCGTCAGCTGCATGATCGCCGCGACCTTCAGCGCATTTCCCAATACCACCTTTGCGCAAAACAACGGTGTGATCCAGTTGACCGGCGTTGCCAGTCGCTACGTCGGGCTGTACATCGGCGCGGTGCTGTTCGTGCTCGGGCTGTTTCCGCACATTGGTGCCATCGTTCAGCAGATCCCTAAGCCGGTGCTCGGCGGCGCAACGCTGGTCATGTTCGGCAGCGTCGCGGCGGCCGGTGTACGCATTCTGGCCCAGTCGCCGCTCGACCGACGCAGCATGCTGATCATTGCGACGTCATTGGGTGTCGGTCTGGGCATTGCGTCGCAGCCTGCGCTGCTGCATCAATTGCCGAAACTGGTGCAGAACCTGTTCGATTCGGCCATCACCAGCGGCGGTATCACGGCCATTGTCATGTGCCTGCTGATTCCGGAAAGCAAAGTCGCCGCCGCTACGACCGACGACGTGCCGGAACCCGAACCTGTGGAGCAACCACGATAACTTTGCATGCCGCGCCCGCACCGACGCTTGCGAGATGCTCGCCGGTGCGCTATCTGTTCATCCGTCGCGCCCTACGACCTGTCCGGAATTGCCCATGACCCTTGAAGTCCCCGCACACAGCGCTCACGTCACCAAGCCTGCAAGCCGTATTCGTCAGAAGAACGAAGAAGCGATCATTCAGGCGGCCGAAGATGAATTTGCCCGCCACGGTTTCAAGGGCACCAGCATGAACACCATCGCGATCAAGGCGGGGCTGCCAAAAGCCAATCTGCATTACTACTTCACCAACAAACTCGGCCTGTATGTCGCGGTGCTCAGCAACATCATCGATTTGTGGGACAGCACCTTCAACCACCTCAGCGTCGAAGACGACCCGGCAGAGGCGCTGGCCCGCTATATTCGCGCCAAGATGGAGTTCTCGCGCCGCCAGCCACAGGCCTCGCGGATCTTCGCCATGGAAATCATCAGCGGTGGCGAATGCATGAGCGAGTACTTCAGCCAGGATTACCGCCTGTGGTTCCAGGGCCGGGCCGCGGTCTTTCAAGCCTGGATCGACGCCGGCAAGATGGACACCGTTGACCCGGTGCACCTGATCTTCCTGCTATGGGGCAGCACCCAGCACTATGCCGACTTCGCCTCGCAGATCTGTCGCGTCACCGGTCGCTCCCGACTGACGCGCCAGGACATGGATCAGGCCAGCAACAATCTCATTCGAATCATCCTCAAAGGTTGTGGGCTCACGCCGCCAGCCTTGTAGAATCGTCGCCTGGACGTCAGCTGGACACACGCATGCCTTTTACCCTGGTCGGCCCTTGCGAGTTTCGTGAAGAAATCCGCAAGAGCCGCTTCATCACCCTCGCCGCCCCCATCGCCAGCCCGGCCGACGCACAGGCGTTCATCGAGCAGCACAGTGACTTGAACGCCACTCATAATTGCTGGGCCTGGAAGCTCGGTGGGCAGTATCGCAGCAACGATGACGGCGAACCGGGCGGCACTGCAGGCAGGCCGATTCTGGCCGCCATCGAAGCGCAGGCGTTCGACCAGGTCGTGGTGCTGGTGATCCGCTGGTACGGCGGCATTCAACTGGGGACCGGCGGCCTGGCCCGCGCCTATGGCGGCGGTGCCAACAAATGTCTGCAGCAGGCCGAGCATCTGCCGCTGATCCAGCGTGCCTCGTTCCACCTTGAATGCAGCTTCAGTGAGCTGGCGCTGGTCAAGCTGCGTCTCGGCGAATTGAACGGTCTGGTGGAAAGCGAAAACTTCATGGCCAACGGTGTGCAGATGTCCATCGCCATCGGCCCCGAGCACACCGACACCCTGCAGCGCCAACTGGCTGACTTGAGTCGCGGCAGAATCCTTCTGCACGCAGCGCCGGAGCAATAGCCTGAGCCTTTGCGCAACATGTCAAAACTGCCCACATCTACTGTGCATCCGGCTGTGGATAAGCTGAGCACACTCCACCGCGAGCCTTGCCGGGCTTGCGTTTCAGGCCAATGATCGTTTTTTGAGCAATTGCCGTGCGTGGATCCATAAAGAGTGCAAAAACAGCCTGTTAGCGCTTCTTAGCGCCTTTGGATGTTAACCGCCGCCGCATTATTCTCACTCAACGCGCTTGCGCACAGTATCTGTGGAAGAACCTGTGGATAACAGGTGCAAGGGTCGCGCATTGGTTCAGCGCACCGCCCTCCACGTCCGCTGTACATTTTTTGTTCAAATCAAAGAGCCACATTGGCCCGCGTTCAACCTGCACGCCCCGAACTGGTGCCGAAACGAGCGCGCTCGATGGGCGAAGGCCGGTGACAGGGCCGAAAACTCCGTGCCTGGCCTTGATTCCGCGTGCCGGATGCGAATCCTGACTCCTTGGCCAGGATTTTGCTTTATCCACACGCGACCCACTTCTGCCTCAGAGCCTTTCATGTCAAACCACGCGATACCTGCGCGCCTGCAACTGCGCCACATCACCAAACGGTATCCCGGCTGCCTGGCCAACGACGCTGTCGACCTGACGATTCAGCCCGGAGAGATTCACGCCCTGCTGGGTGAAAACGGTGCGGGCAAAAGCACGCTGATGAAGATCATCTACGGCGTGACGCAGCCCGACGCCGGGACGATCATCTGGCAAGGCCAGGCGCAGACCATGCGCAATCCGGCACAGGCCAGAAGCCTGGGCATCGGCATGGTGTTCCAGCATTTTTCACTGTTCGAAACCCTCAGCGTCGCGCAAAACATCGCGCTGGCCATGGGCGCAGCGGCAGGCACGCCCAAACAACTGGAGCCGCGCATCCGCGAGGTCTCTCAACGCTACGGCATGGCGGTTGAACCCCAGCGGCTGGTCCACAGCCTGTCGATTGGCGAGCGGCAGAAAGTCGAGATCATTCGCTGCCTGATGCAGGACATTCGCCTGTTGATCCTCGACGAACCCACGTCGGTATTGACTCCCCAGGAAGCCGAGGAGCTGTTCGTGACCCTGCGCCATCTGGCTCGAGAAGGCTGCAGCATTCTGTTTATCAGTCACAAGCTGGGCGAGGTGCGCGCGCTGTGTCACAGCGCAACCGTGCTGCGCAACGGCAAGGTCTCCGGGCACTGCATTCCCGCTGAATGTTCCGATCTGGAACTGGCGCGCTTGATGGTCGGTGATGCCGAAGGGCTGACCGCGCAGTATGAGAAAGTCAGCGGCGGCAAAGCCTTTTTGCGCATCGACAAACTGTCCTGGCACAACCCGGACCCGTTCGGCTGCTCACTCAAAGACCTCAGTCTGGAAGTACGCAGCGGCGAAATCGTCGGTATCGCAGGCGTAGCCGGGAATGGTCAGGATGAATTGCTGGCGCTGCTCAGCGGCGAACAGACCTTGCCGCACGCCCAGGCGGCGACCCTGCGTTTTGAGGATGCCCCGGTCGGCAACCTGCGCCCCGATGCGCGGCGCAAGCGTGGCTTGGCATTCGTCCCGGCCGAGCGCCTGGGACATGGCGCAGTGCCGGAACTCAGTCTTGCCGACAACGCGCTGCTTACCGCCTTCCAGCAAGGGCTGGTGAGCAATGGCCTGATCCAGCGCAGCAAGGTGCGCGCACTGGCTGACGAAATCATTCGGCGCTTTGCAGTCAAGACGCCGGATGCACTGGCCCCGGCGCGCAGTCTGTCGGGCGGCAACCTGCAGAAATTCATCCTCGGTCGGGAAATTCTGCAAAAGCCGAAACTGTTGATTGCCGCGCATCCCACCTGGGGCGTGGATGTCGGCGCTGCGGCGGCGATCCATCGGGCGCTGATTGCCTTGCGCGACGCCGGGGCCGCGATTCTGGTGATCTCCGAAGACCTGGACGAATTGTTCCAGATCAGCGACCGACTCGCCGCCCTGAGCGGCGGTCAGCTTTCCGACCTTATCCCTACTGAACAGACTAGCACCGTGCAAATCGGCGGCTGGATGGCGGGACAGTTCGATCATTCTCAAACCCAAGCCCACGTGCCTGGTTAACGGAGCAAAACATGCTGCTTTCTCTGGAACCGCGCGGCCAGCAATCGCGCGCGATGTTGTGGTGCTCCCCTTTACTGGCTGCGGTGCTGACCCTGGTCTGCGGTTCGCTGCTGTTCATCGGCCTGGGCCTGAACCCTGTGGTGACACTGCACACCTTGCTGATCGCACCGGTCAGCGACTGGTACGGTCTGTCGGAATTGATGGTCAAGACCCTGCCGATTCTGCTCTGCGCGCTGGGTCTGGCGGTCGCCTATCAGGCGCGCATCTGGAACATCGGTGCGGAAGGCCAGTTGCTGCTCGGCGCATTGGCGGGCAGTGCCGTGGCGGTAAATATCATCGAGATGGAGAGTCGTTGGGCGCTGGTCATGGTGTTGCTGGCCGGCACCCTCGCCGGCGCTGCCTGGGCGGGCGTGACCGCCTGGCTGCGCACGCATTTCAACGCCAATGAAATCCTCACCAGCATCATGCTCAATTACATCGCCCTCAACTTGCTGCTGTACTTCGTCCACGGGCCGCTCAAGGACCCTGCCGGCATGAACTTCCCGGAGTCAGCGACCTTTGGCGACGCCAGCCGTCTGCCACTGCTGATGGAGGATGGCCGCGCGCACATTGGGGTGTACTTCGCCCTGTTCGCGCTGGTCGCGGTGTGGGTGTTGCTGCAACGCAGTTTCGTCGGTTTTCAGATCAAGGTGCTGGGCTTGGACAAGCGTGCTGCCGGGTTTGTCGGCTTCCGTGAAAAACGCCTGGTCTGGCTGGCTCTGCTGATCAGCGGCGCGCTGGCCGGGCTGGCGGGCGTATCGGAAGTGACCGGGCCGATCGGCCAGTTGGTGCCGCAGGTCTCGCCAGGTTATGGCTATGCCGCGATCACCGTGGCCTTTCTCGGCCGCCTCAACCCCATCGGTATTCTGTTCTCCAGCCTGTTGATCGCCCTGCTGTATCTGGGTGGGGAAAGCGCGCAAATGACCTTGAACCTGCCGTTGGCAATCACGCAGTTGTTTCAGGGGATGATGCTGTTTTTCCTGCTGGCCTGTGATGTGCTGATTCTCTACCGCCCACGTCTGAAACTGCACTGGGCCAAGCGCCAGATGACACCCGTCACAGGAGCCGCATGATGGATATCGACCTGCTGAGCAACATTTTCTACGCCATGGTCCGTTGCGGAACCCCCTTGCTGCTGGTGGCGCTGGGCGAGCTGATTTGTGAAAAAAGCGGCGTCATCAACCTCGGTCAGGAAGGCATGATGCTGTTTGGCGCAGTGATCGGTTTCATCGTCGCCCTGAACACCGGAAACCTCTGGCTCGGCGTGCTGCTGGCAATGCTTGCAGGCATGCTGCTCTCGGCACTGTTTGCCTTGGTGGCACTGGTGTTCAACGCCAATCAGGTCGCGACCGGGCTGGCGCTGACCATCTTCGGTGTCGGCCTTTCCAGCTTCGTCGGGGCCGCCTGGGTCGGCAAACCGTTGAGCGGTTTCGAGCCGGTCGCCATCCCGCTGCTCAGCGACATTCCGCTGATCGGCCGCATGCTGTTTGCTCAGGACCTGCTGGTCTACCTGTCCTTCGCCTTGTTCGCGCTGGTCGCCTGGGCACTGCTGAAAAGCCGCGTCGGGCTGATCATCCAGGCCGTCGGTGAAAACCCCGATGCCGCCAGCGCCATGGGCTTGCCGGTGTTGCGCGTGCGCACCCTCGCGGTGCTGTTCGGCGGCGCGATGGCCGGGCTGGCCGGGGCTTATCTGTCACTGGCCTACACGCCGATGTGGGCAGAAAACATGAGCGCCGGGCGTGGCTGGATTGCCTTGGCACTGGTGGTTTTCGCCAGCTGGCGCGTGTGGCGCCTGCTGCTGGGTGCCTACCTGTTCGGTCTGGCCAGCATTCTGCACCTGGTCGCGCAGGGCATCGGCCTGGCCATCCCATCCAACCTGCTGGCGATGCTGCCGTATGTGGCCACCATCATCGTCCTCGTCCTGCTCTCCCGCGACGCCCTGCGCACCCGGCTGTATGCGCCGGTATCGCTGGGCCAGCCCTGGCGGGCGGGGCATTGATGGGCGGATTTGAAAAGTGGCGAGGGGATTAGCTTCACTCGCCAAGGTCGTGCCGAACACGACAGATGATAGAAGAGCTAGACGTTGATTCAGCAGAGGCAACAGCGTGCAATGTTATCCAAACACGGCCTGTTGCCAATGTCCCTCGCTCACGATAGCAATAGGCACTCCCGCCTCCCTTAGCTCAACAGCCTTTTTGATCTTTAGACCGTAACTGCTATGTAGCCATTGGTCATTCCCCAGGCTTCCAACGATCAGAAAGCTGGTTTTTTTTGTGAGACCGCTACAAATCTGGCCGCCTCGCTCAAGGACGAGTTCTTCGCAATGCTTTCGGGGCCCATATGCCATTGTTCCGGTGAACATGAAAAGACGGTCGTTCCAGTCAAGCACCGGTGCCGGATTATTGAGCGGTAACGTGCCCGGGATTGAAAAACCATCAGAAGAGAGGCTCTGGCCTCCACTAAACTGCTTAAGCAGGCTGAATAGCTCTATGGACTCCTCTGCATCAAGCACGCCGTCACTCAGCATATTGTTCAGTCGGCGATACAGGAGATTGACGACAGGATCGTCAAGATGGGTGAGGTTTCCCTCAACCCATTCTTTGAGAAAAACGGCCTCCGCTTGATTGATTGATCCATCTGCGCAAAGTCCAGCACTTATTCCAATCAAAGCGTCCACGGATCGTCTGTCTATGCGTGCCTGATTAAAAAAGCGACTGTTCTGAAACTCCTGATGTAAGTCGACCATCCATTTTTTCTCCTGGCTTATATGCCTCAGCAGCCTTGCGGAGGTATTTAGATCAATCCGAAGTGAACGTCACGACAATTTTCGTTAATGAACACACGAGCTGATATTTTTTTGCACGGTCAATATTCAGATCCTCACCTCTCAGCCCCTGCCATTGAGCCAAGTACTTAAAAGATCCAAATTTTTTACGCAGCTTCATTTTGCTGGAAACTCCGCCTTTCCATGCAAGAATCGGCAGCTCGTTTTCCAAACATTTTTTGGCCAGGTCTTGCGAAGTGGCTGCGAGCTCACGTCCGTTTTCCCAGCACTGGATTATGCCCTCGTCCTCCGCATCCCATACCTCAGCATGGGTTAGCTCAACTCTTGGCGGCGCATCATTTTTACGAAAGAAACGAGTCATGATCCGGACTCCTGCCGATCACTGACTGGTGGAAAATCTGTTCCGTACCGAAGATAAGCAATAACAGCACTCTGCGTCGTTTCCAGAATCCGATCATTTATAAGACCTGATTGAGTTTCATTGAGACGGTAAAGCGTCACCAACGCATAGCCATCCTTTCCTTTGGAGGCACTAGATATCTGTGTCCCACGTAGATCAGTTTTCAGTGCTGCGTTCCAGTCACTGGTTGCAAGTGGGGTATTGAAGATAAGTGACCTGCTAGACAAGCGTATTCCATCCTCACTTAGCAGGTGGTTATAACCTTTAACTCCTCCGTTGTCCTGAGGAAGAAGACTGTAGCCAAGGGCAGCGGTATGAACACGGTGAACTGCAAAATGCCAACCACGCAGGAAATCTCCTTCATAGAAGTCATCGTGAGATATCCACACGTGCTTGGCTTTCTTCGGTGAATGGTTAGAACGATCTTCGGGTGCTGGCTTCGACATCAGCCTCTCCATGGCTTGTATGATCCCTGCTTGTACCGGTGGAAACAGATGATGTCAATATGACTCCTGAGAACCGCTAACCGGCCATAGCTGCACTGCCGTCCAGATCAACTCAATCACCAGAAATCCGATCAACAGGCTACTCGCACCATGGGCCAGTGCATGAGCTTGCCATGTTGCAAACAGCAATCGACCTGCTGCGTCGTAGCGTCCGAAAACCGGCTGCGGGTCGCGGATTCGCAGAACAGCCCACACGCAGACAATCGAGCCCAGCAAATTCGCCATCAGCGCCTGCATCGGTGCGAATTCAGGCAAGTCTCCAGGTAGATTCCAGTGTTGGCTCAATGCCGTCAGAGCACTGTGCAATGCTGCAAAACTCCACGGGGTTACAAAGGCTCCAGTGACGATCAAGTCATACCAGGCGCTAGACCGGACCACACTACGATATCGCTTGACACTCCACATGAAAATGCTTCCTGGTTGATTAAGATTCCAACAGGCTAAAGGCTGGAGTACGCTCCAGGGTCAAGCATTCAAAGGACTGATTATTTATGCGTATCGGTGAGCTGGCCAAAGCTGCAGCTGTCAGTCGTGACACGTTACGTTTTTATGAGCAACGCGGACTGATTGTCGCGCAACGCAGCGCAAACGGATATCGCCACTACCCAGCAGAGACGTTACAGCTAGTGCAGTTCATCAAAGTGGCGCAACGGTTGGGTTTCACCCTGAACGAAGTGGGCAGCAACGTTGCCGAATTGTGGAGAGTTCCAGCACCGGACGTTGCGATCGCCTTATTGCTTCAGGAAAAGCTGGCGCTGATTGATGCCCGCATTACTGAACTCAGTGAGTTACGTAGCGAACTGCATCAGCGTTTGGGTCAGCAATGCCCGTTGCAGCATTGACTACTCTTTATTAAGAATCTCTCTATATTGAAACTGCCAAGGAATCATTCATGACCACTACCAAGAAAACCGCTCTGATCATCGGTGCTTCGCGTGGCCTGGGGCTAGGGCTGGTGCAGCGCTTGACCGAACAGGGCTGGCACGTCACCGCCACCGTACGTGATCCGCAAAATGCCGAAAACCTGAAAGCAGTCGAGGGCGTGCGCATCGAAGCGGTGGATCTGGACGAAACCGCCTCGCTTGAAGTGCTGGTCCAGAAGCTGCGCGGTGAGGTGTTCGACGTGCTGTTCGTCAATGCCGGCATCAGCGGCGCGGCACACCAAAGCGCTGCGAAGTCGACCGCTGCCGAACTGGGGCAATTGTTCCTGACCAACGCGGTGGCACCGATTCGTCTGGCCGAGCGCTTCGTCGATCAAATTCGTCCCGGCACGGGCGTCCTGGCGTTCATGAGTTCGTGGCTGGGCAGCGTCACTTGCCCGGATGGCGCCAACCTTGCGCTGTACAAAGCCAGCAAAGCCGCGCTCAATTCGATGACCAATACCTTCGTTACAGAGCTGGGCGAGAACCGTCCTACCGTGCTGTCGATGCATCCGGGTTGGGTGAAGACCGACATGGGCGGCGAAAATGCCGCTATCGACGTCATGACCAGCACCACCGGGCTCGTCGAACAGCTCAATGCCTACGCTGGCAAAGGCGGCCATCACTTCATCGATTACCAGGGCAAGACGATTGCCTGGTAACCGGCCGCTCGACTAGAATCGCCGTCCTTCGCCGGGGCGCACCTGACCCCGGCGACCCTGGATCAGCAGACAGGGCAACACTGAGCTGGCTAACCTGAACCTGTCTTTCAGAGGAGCCGGCCCATGCCCGCGATCCGTATCTGGTTGAAAAATCCCCTTGCCGTGTTTACTGCCAATGACCTGGACGCCCGTGGCGGTCTGGTCATTGAAGGCGGCGTCATCACTGAAGTGCTGGCCGCCGGGCAGCTCCCGTCAAAGCACTGCAATCAAACGTTCGATGCCCGTGAGCATGTGCTGCTGCCGGGGTTGATCAACACGCACCATCACTTCTATCAAACCCTCACGCGGGCCTGGGCACCAGTGGTCAATCAGCCGTTGTTCCCCTGGCTGAAGACCCTGTACCCGGTATGGGCGCGCCTGACACCGGACAAGCTTGCGGTCGCCAGCAAGGTGGCGCTGGCCGAGTTGTTGCTGTCCGGGTGCACGACCGCTGCCGACCACCACTATCTGTTTCCCGATGGGCTGGAGCACGCTATCGATGTACAGGTGCAGAGCGTCCGGGAACTGGGCATGCGCGCGATGCTGACACGCGGCTCGATGAGCCTGGGCGAAGCGGATGGAGGCTTGCCGCCCCAGCAAACCGTGCAGCAGGGCGAAGTGATTCTGGCCGACAGCCAGCGCTTGATCGAGACCTACCATCAGCGTGGCGACGGCGCACAGATTCAGATCGCCCTGGCGCCCTGCTCACCGTTTTCGGTCACGCCGCAGATCATGGCCGAGAGTGCGGCCATGGCCGAAAAACTCGACGTACGCTTGCACACCCATCTGGCCGAAACCCTCGACGAAGAAGACTTCTGTCTGCAACGCTTCGGCCTGCGCACCGTGGATTATCTGGACAGTGTCGGCTGGCTGGGTCCGCGTACCTGGCTGGCCCATGGTATCCACTTCAACCCCGACGAAATCGCCCGTCTCGGCGCAGCAGGTACGGGTGTCTGCCACTGCCCGAGCTCGAACATGCGCCTGGCCTCCGGCATTTGTCCGACCTTGGACCTGCTCGCTGCTGGCGCGCCGTTGGGGCTTGGGGTCGATGGCTCGGCGTCCAACGACGCATCGAACATGATCCTGGAAACCCGCCAGGCGCTTTATCTGCAACGCCTGCGCTACGGCGCCGAAAAAATCACCCCACAGCGGGTGCTGGGCTGGGCCACCAAGGGGTCGGCGCAATTGCTCGGACGCACTGACCTCGGTGAACTGGCGGTGGGTAAACAGGCTGATCTGGCGTTGTTCGAGCTGGACGAACTGCGCTTTTCCGGCAGCCATGATCCGCTGTCAGCGCTGCTGCTGTGCGGCGCGGACCGTGCCGATCGGGTGATGATCGCAGGGCAATGGCGAGTGATTGACGGCCAGGTCGAAGGCCTGGACATCAAGCAACTGATTGCCGATCACAGCCAGGCCGCGCGCGAGTTGATTCAGGGCTGAACGTGCGCAACGATAATCTCGACTATCGTGCGACGCTCCGCGTCGGCATGCCGTTCAGGACGCTCTGCGTCATCTTGCGACGCAGAGCGTGGGAGCAATAGGCCCTAAAGCCCCAGACACGACAGCATGATGAACGTCGCGAACAGTACGAAGTGGGTCATGCCTTCGATGGCGTTGGTTTCGCCGTCGTTGAGGTTGATGGCGGACACCAGCAGGGTGATGAGGATCATCACGGTCTGCACCGGGGTCATGGCCATCTGGAAAGGCTGGCCACTGTAAAGCGCCATGGCTTCCATGACCGGAACGGTCAGGATCACGGTCGACAGCGACGCACCCAACGCGATGTTGACCACCGACTGCATGCGGTTGGCCAGCGCGGCACGCAAAGCCGTGAGAATCTCGGGCGCGGCTGAGATGGCGGCGACCAGAATGGCGGTCATCACCGGCGGTGCACCAGTACCTTCCAGGCCCAGGTCAACCGTCTTCGACATCACTTCAGCCAGCGCACCGATCACCACCACGCCCACAACCAGTGTGGCAATTGAGCGGGTCAGATTGACCGGCTCTGCATGCTCTTCAGCCGGATTGGAGCCCTGGCTCTGACGCTTCTTCTTTTCCGGGTAGCTGTAGCTGAAAAAATAACTGTGCGGCCCGACCTGCATGCGCAGGAACAGGGTGTAGAGCAGGATCATCGCGCCGATGGTAAACGCCGAATAGATCTTCCAGTCCCCCTCGGGAATGAACTCGGGTACGACCATCGACACACCCATCGCGGTGAGGATCATCACGCTGTAGGTGCGCGCCGAATCATCGTTGTACGACTGCTCGCCGTGTTTGATACCGCCCATCAGCGCCGCAAGACCGAGGATGCCGTTGATGTCGAGCATCACCGCCGAATAAATCGTATCGCGCACCAGCGTCGGCGACGGCTCGTTGCTCATCATGATCGCCAGGATCACCACTTCGACCGTTACCGCCGACAGCGTGAGGATCATCGTGCCGTAAGGATCGCCGACCTTTTCCGCCAGCATCTCGGCGTGATGCGCAACGCGCATCGAGGCGCAGATAATGAACGCAACCAGCGCCAGACCCGAGACCAGCGCAACCACCTGACCATTGCCTACCAGCACATGCTCCAGTGGATAAGCGACGAACATGGCAATGATTGCCAGCAACAGAAACTTTTCTTGCTTGAGCAATGCGCCCATTTTTATTCCCCAAACCTTGCGACATCGCCGCGGATGTACATGAAGGTGGCCAACAGTGAAGGCTGTCAGAGTAGCGTGTGTGACAAAAGGTTTCATAAAATAGCCCGAATGAGAACGGCACTCACGCGTAAATGACTTTTGATCCCGTCGCCGCGATGTGAAATAGTGCCCGCCGTTTTCATCAATAGCGCCCGCCGTTTTCTTCGCGGCCTTCAGGGCGCGCCTGCTTTTCATGATTCCGCTTTGTTAGAAAGGACCTTTGCCATGCGTGCTTTTCGACTTCCGCATCTGCTGGCTTGCGGCCTGCTGACCCTGATCGCGAGCGTCTCCCAGGCCGCGCCTATCGACATCGATGACGGCCAACACAAAGTCCACCTGCCTGACACCCCCAAGCGCGTGGTCGTGCTGGAATTTTCGTTTCTCGACGGACTGGCATCGGTCGGCGTGACACCCGTCGGCGCGGCGGACGATGGCGATGCCAACCGCGTGCTGCCCAAGGTGCGCAAGGCCGTCGGTGAATGGCAGTCGGTGGGCCTGCGTTCGCAACCCAATATAGAAGTGATCGCGCGGCTCAAGCCGGACCTAATCATTGCCGACCTCGGTCGCCATCAGGCGCTGTACAACGATCTGGCCAGCCTGGCGCCGACGCTGATGCTGCCGTCACGCGGTGAGGATTATCAGGGCAGCCTGAAATCTGCCGAGCTGATCGGCGTCGCGCTGGGCAAGGGGCCGCAGATGCAGGCGCGCATCGCGGAAAACCGCCAGCACCTGAAGACCGTCGCCGAGCAGATTCCGGCCAACACCAACGTGCTGTTCGGCGTCGCCCGCGAAGACAGCTTCTCTGTGCATGGCCCGCACTCTTACGCCGGCAGCGTGTTGCAGGCGATTGGTCTGAAGGTCCCGGAAGTACGCAAAAACGCCGCGCCAACCGAATTCGTCAGCCTGGAGCAACTGCTGGCCCTGGACCCGGGCTGGTTGCTGGTCGGCCATTATCGCCGTCCGAGCATCGTCGACAGCTGGAGCAAGCAGCCGCTGTGGCAGGTGCTGGGCGCGGTGCGTAACAAGCAGGTGGCTGAAGTGGATGGCGACAGCTGGGCGCGCAATCGCGGGATCATGGCCTCCGAGCAGATCGCCGACGATGCGCTTGCCGTGCTCAAGGGCGGCAAGGCCGTGCTGAACCCGTAAATGCGCCGCTGGCTGATGGCGGGCGTGATCTTAGCGGCCTGCCTGGGATTGTTCTGGGTGTCGCTGTTCGCCCTGTCGTCGTTCAGCATTCGGCAGGTAGATGCCTGGAATGGACTGATCACACAGGGCCGCGAGGGTGGCAATATCGCTTACATCGTCGCGCAACTGCGCGTGCCACGTGCCTTGTGCGCGGCATTGGTTGGTGCCTGCCTGGGCGTGGCCGGCGCGCTGATGCAGGGCATCACCCGCAACCGTCTGGCCTCCCCGTCATTGTTTGGCGTTACCGCAGGCGCAGCATTAGGGCTGGCGCTGTTTTCCACCGGTCTGGTCGCCCTGCCCTTCCCCGGTGGCGCACTGCTGATGACCTGCCTTGGCGGTGCGCTGGCGTGGATCACCGTGTTCAGTCTTGGCGGTGCCTGGTCACCCGCCACGGCTCAAGGCCGACTGGTGCTGGCAGGCGTTGCCGTCGCAGCACTGTGCGCCGCATTGACCCGCCTCACCGTGATTCTCGTCGAGGCGCAGGCGCAAAGCGTCCTCAACTGGCTGGCAGGGTCGCTGGCCAATGTCGGCGCCGCGCAATTGCAACTGCTCTGGCCCTGCACGCTGATCGGCGTGGTGCTGGCGGTGGCCTGTGCGCCACGCCTGAACCTGATCAACCTCGGCGAAGACGCCGCGCGTTCGCTGGGCGTGCGTATCGGCGCGTTGCGCCTGCTGGTATTCGTGGTCAGCCTGCTGCTGGTCGGCGCCAGTGTCTGTGCAGTCGGGCCGATCGGCTTTGTCGGCCTGATCGCGCCGAACATCGCTCGCCAGTGGCTGGGCAATGACTACCGCTGGCTGATCCCGATCAGCGCCGGCCTGGGCGCGGCCATCGTGCTGGCCTCGGACCTGATCAGCCGTGCCGTGGCCTTCCCCGTGGAAACACCGGCCGGGGTGGTGACGGCACTGATCGGCGCGCCGTTCTTTCTGTTTCTGGCGAGGCGTGCGCTATGAACCACCCGCGCTCAAGGCTGTTGCTGCTGATGACTCTGCTGGCACTCGCCCTGCTGCTGAGCCTCAGCGCTGGCACCGTATGGCTGACACCCGACGCCGTGCTCGATCACCTGATCGCTCACGACAGCAAGGACTTCGAGGTCTGGAATCACCGCCTGCCACGCGGTCTGATCGCAATCATGACCGGCTGCGCGTTCGGCCTGGCTGGCGCCATCGTGCAAGGCGTGATTCGCAATCCGCTGGCCTCGCCGGAAATCCTCGGCGTCACCCAGGGTGCCGGACTGGCGCTGACCATTGCGATTATCGGCCTGCCGCAGTTACCGGTGTCGGCGCTACCGTTTGTGGCGTGTCTGGGCGGGGCGGCGGGTGCGCTGCTGCTGGCGTTGTACAACACCGGCGTGCAGTTTTCCGGCGTGCGTTTCGCGCTGTCCGGCGTCGCGATTGCGGTGACGCTGTCGAGCATCACCGAATTCCTGATTCTGTCCAACCCGCTGGATATCAACACCGCCCTGCTGGCGCTGACCGGCAGCCTGTGGAGCCGCAACTGGCACCACGTCTTGCTGGCCACGCCGCTTCTGCTGCTGATCCCGCTCAGCCTGCTGCTGGCCAAACCGCTGAACCTGATCGGTCTTGGCGATGAGGCCGCGCAGAGCCTGGGCACCGGCCTCACGCGTACGCGCTGGCTGGCGATGGGCAGTGCCGTGCTGTTGACCAGCCTCGGGGTTGGCATTATCGGCCCGGTGAGCTTCGTCGGTCTGGTCGCACCTCACATGGCCCGCCGTCTGGTCGGCGGTCATCATCAGTACCTGCTGCCTGCTTCCATGGTCCTCGGCGCGTTATTACTGGTGCTGGCCGATACGCTAGGCCGCACGCTGATCGCACCCAGCGAAATTCCGGCCGGGATTCTCACGGCAGTGATCGGCGCTCCGTATTTCCTCTGGCTGCTGGCCCGATTCAAAGGTTGATCCCATGACTATTCTGAAGGCGCAGCACCTCGACATCGGCTACGGCGCGACGCGCATCGTGCAAGACCTGTCGTTCAGCCCGCCGCCTGCGCAGGTCACTGCGCTGATCGGCCCCAATGGTTGCGGCAAATCCACCCTGCTCAAGGCCTTCGCACGGATTCTCACCCCGCAATCGGGCAGTCTCAGCCTGGATGGCACCGCCTACGGTCAGCTGTCGGCCAACGAACTGGCGCGCAAGGTGGCTTTTCTGCCGCAAGTGCTGCCAATTCCAGAAGGCGTCAGCGTACGCCAGTTGGTGGCGTACGGTCGCAGTCCGCACAACAGCCTGTGGGGACGCCTGAGTGGAGCCGATCAGCACAGTGTCGATCAAGCCTTGCAGCGCATGGAGCTGGACACACTGGCCGAGCGTCCGCTGTCCGATCTGTCCGGCGGGCAACGACAACGCGCCTGGCTGGCGATGATCCTTGCGCAGGACGCGGCCATCGTCCTGCTCGACGAGCCGACCACCTATCTGGACATCAGCCACCAGGTCGAACTGCTGGACCTGATGCGCGAACTGAGTGCCGAAGGCAAGACGGTGATTACCGTGCTGCACGACATCAATCAGGCCTGCCGCTACGCCGACCACCTTGCGGTCATGCAGGGCGGACGCATGGTGACCTGCGGCGCGCCGGGCGATGTGCTGACGGCCGAGCTGGTCTGCCAGGTGTTCGATGTGCAAGTGCAGATCATGCGCGAACCTGTGGCAGGCACGCCGATGTGCATCGTCGAGCGCAGTACGCGCTGCACCAGTTAGCGGCGCAGCTCACAGCGTCTGCACCTTCCCGCCGCACTCTGGCTATACACAAAACTGCTCTTGATTCTGGCCGAAGGCCGTAGGAGCGACCGGGGCGGCGATCCGCATTGTTCGCGAAGAAGATCGGTCAGACGATGATTTTTCGGAGTATATATCGGCCCTTTCGCCAACAAGTTCGCTCCCACGCCCTGCGGGCAGAAACCTGAAAGTCACATATTCCAGGCTCATCGAAACCTATGTACAACAATAGGCGCGCTGCGCAGGGAAGCAAGCCCGCATCGTAAGTTGTCCTGTTGGTCAGTTAATTGCATTGCTCGGGTAGGCATTCCAACAAGACCGCAAGGAGCTAGACCCGATGCACCTGACCAACCCACGTCGTCCCCTGAAAAAACTGCTGTGCGCCGTCGCCGCTGTTGTCGGCATCGGCTCCAGCCTGCTCGCCTCGGCAGCCGATCCGCTGAAAGTCGGCTTCGTCTACATCGGCCCTATCGGCGACCACGGCTGGACCTATCAGCATGAACAGGGCCGTCAGGCGATGGTCAAGGCGCTGGGTGACAAGGTCACCAGCAGCTACGTGGAAAACGTGCCGGAAGGTGCAGACGCCGAGCGGGTTATCCGTAACATGGCCAAGGGCGGTTACGACCTGATCTTCAGTACCTCGTTCGGCTACATGAACCCCACGCTGAAAGTCGCCAAGCAGTTCCCCAAGGTGAAGTTCGAGCACGCGACCGGCTACAAGCAGGACAAGAACATGGGCACTTATCTGGCCCGTACCTATGAAGGTCGCTACGTGAGCGGCTACATCGCGGCGAAGATGACCAAGACCAAGAAGATCGGTTATGTCGCCTCGTTCCCGATTCCTGAAGTGCTGCGCGACATCGACGCCATCCAGCTGGCGCTGAACAAATACAACCCGGGTACCGAGATCAAGGTGGTGTGGGTCAACTCCTGGTTCGATCCGGGCAAGGAAGCCGATGCGGCCAACGCGTTGATCGATCAGGGCGTGGACGTGGTATTCCAGCACACTGATAGTCCTGCGCCGATCCAGACCGCCGAGCGTCGTGGCGTGTATGCCGTCGGTTATGCCTCGGACATGGCTCACTTCGGACCGAAAGCAGTGCTGACCTCCATCGTCAACAACTGGGGCCCGCACTACATTCAGGCCGCCGAAGGCGCCATCGCGGGTACCTGGAAACCACAGGATTATTGGGGCGGCCTGAAGGAAGGAACGGTCGAATTGCCGATCAGCGACGTGGTGCCTGCTGACGTGAAGGCCGAGGCGCAGAAGATCATCGCCAGCATCGAAAGCGGCGAATTCCACCCGTTCACCGGCCCGATCAAGGACCAGAACGGCACTGTGAAAATTGCTGACGGCGTGGTCGCGACCAACGCCGAGCTGGCGTCGATGAACTACTACGTCGAAGGCATCAAGGCCGAGCTGCCGAAGTAATCAGCCCGTCAGCTGCCTGACCATCGTGCCTGCCGCGCCAGGCACGATCATCGACACTTCCCTTTCAGGACCGGTTAATGGACCAGCTTCCCGTCATCGACATCGCCCCGCTCTACGGCACGGACACTCAGGCCTGGCAGGATGTCGCCCGGCAAATCGACAGTGCCTGTCGGGCGTGGGGTTTCTTTTACATCAAGGGCCACCCGATCAGCGCGCAACGCATCGAACAGGTGCAATCGGCGGCAAAGGACTTCTTCGCCCGGCCTGCAGCTGAAAAGCTCCTGATCGACATCACCCAAAGCACGCACCATCGCGGCTACGGCGCCATCGCCACCGAACAACTGGACCCCAGCCTGCCGAGCGACCTCAAGGAAACCTTCGACATGGGCCTGCATCTGGATGCCCGTCATCCCGACGTGCTGGCGGGTAAACCGCTGCGTGGGCCAAACCGGCATCCGGACATTCCCGGCTGGGAAGCCCTGATGGAACAACACTATCTGGACATGCAGGCGCTGGCGCAAACCCTACTGCGCGCCATGACCCTGGCACTGGGCATCGAGCGCGATTTCTTCGATCAGCGCTTCAAGGACCCGGTCAGCGTGCTGCGCATGATTCATTACCCGCCGCGTGGTACGGCGACCTCGGCCGAGCAACAAGGCGCAGGCGCGCATACCGATTATGGCTGCATCACCCTGCTGTATCAGGACACGGCGGGCGGCTTGCAGGTGCGTGATGTGCATGGCGAATGGATCGACGCGCCACCGCTTGACGATACCTTCGTGGTCAATCTGGGCGACATGATGGCGCGCTGGAGCAACGATCGTTATCTGTCCACGCCGCACCGGGTCATCAGCCCGCTCGGGGTTGATCGCTACTCCATGCCGTTCTTCGCCGAACCGCACCCCGACACGCGCATCGAATGCCTACCCGGTTGCCAGAGCGACGATCATCCGGCCCGCTATCCGGTGACCACCTGCGCCGAATTTCTGCTGTCGCGCTTCGCGGATACCTACGCTTATCGCCGCGAACAGGAGGCAAGTTGAACGTTCGGTCAGGTTTTACCCTGCGCAGCGACGTGCATCTGTAGAATGCCCGGGATCTGCACCTGATGAGAAAAGAATATGTACGACTGGTTGAACGCCCTGCCCAAGGCAGAACTGCACTTGCACCTCGAAGGCTCGCTGGAACCCGAGTTGCTGTTCGCCCTGGCCGAGCGCAACAGGATTGCCCTGCCGTGGGATGACGTCGAAACCCTGCGCAAGGCGTATGCCTTCAACAACCTGCAGGAATTCCTCGATCTGTATTACCGGGGCGCAGACGTATTGCGCACCGAGCAGGACTTCTACGACCTGACCTGGGCCTACCTGCTGCGCTGCAAGGCACAAAACGTTATCCACACCGAACCGTTCTTCGATCCGCAAACCCACACCGACCGTGGCATCCCGTTCGAAGTGGTACTGGCCGGGATTACCGGTGCGCTGAAAGACGGCAAGTCGAAGCTGGGCGTCGACAGCGGCCTGATCCTGAGCTTCCTGCGTCACCTGTCCCAGGAAGAAGCCGAAAAAACCCTCGATCAGGCGCTGCCGTTCCGTGATGCGTTCGTCGCCGTGGGCCTCGACAGCTCGGAGATGGGCCACCCGCCGAGCAAGTTTCAGCGTGTGTTCGATCGCGCGCGCAACGAGGGCTTCCTGACCGTGGCCCACGCTGGGGAAGAAGGTCCGCCCGAATACATCTGGGAAGCACTGGACCTGCTGAAGATCCAGCGCATCGACCACGGTGTGCGCGCCATCGAAGACGAGCGGCTGATGCAGCGCATCATCGACGAACAGATCCCGCTGACCGTCTGCCCGCTGTCCAACACCAAGCTTTGCGTGTTCGACGACATGGCCCAGCACAACATCCTCGACATGCTCGAGCGCGGCGTGAAGGTCACCGTCAATTCAGACGACCCGGCTTACTTCGGTGGCTACGTGACCGAGAACTTCCACGCGCTGTACACCCACCTGGGCATGACCGAAGATCAGGCCAGACGCCTGGCGCAAAACAGCCTGGATGCACGACTGGTCAAGCCCTAGAGAGTGATTGAGCGGCTACCCCCATCGCTCCTGACGCTCCGCGCCGCAGAGGACGCAGAGCGTCCGGAACTGCATGCCAACGCGGAGTATTGGCACGATAGGGGAGGAGCGCGCCACACCTGTCGCTCCGTCAGGCCGCCGCTGCGATCTTGCTGATTTCCCGCTGCCCACTGGATGAGACCTGCAAGGTGCTGGACTCTTCAGTGGTGCGCAGCCAGCCCATCTGAATGAACAGCTGCAACAACCCCGCCCCCAGCGCGCCGCCCAGATGCGGGTTGCGATCGTTCCATTTCGGACAGACACAGACCGTTTCACGCTTGCGTTGCGCCAGCGCGGGTATATAGATGCCGCGTTCGGCAAATCTGGCCACCCCCTTGCTGGTGACCTCGACGCGCTTCTCCTGCTGTTCTATCCAGCCGGCTTCCAGCAGGCGCTGATAAAGCTCGGCAGCCATTTCGCCACCCAGATGATCGGAGCAGATTCTTGCGCGGCGTAGCGGTAAGGGCGGCGTGGGCTGGGCAAAGCGACGATTGATCTGTTCAGCACTGGCCAGCGAAGCACAGGCCAAGGCCTCGACCGCCGCCCCCACTTCCGGCGCAGCGAGGCGAAAGAAGCGCTTGCGGCCGCGGACCTCCTGTTTCAACAGACCGCCACTGGTCAGCCGCGCCAGATGGGCGCCAGCAGAAGAAGTCGAGAGTCCCGCCAGGATTGCCAATTCATCGGCAGGGCGAGCAGTACCATCCATCAGTGCCCAGATCATTGCGCTGCGCTTGGGGTCGGCCAGCAAGGTTGCGATCTGGCTGATGCAAGGTCCGTATTCCATGTGTTCACTCCCTGTTGAAACATTCATCTATGGTGATGACTGGGTGAAAGCAATCACGCCTCGATAGAGTTGAACGTGGCTCTTATATGTCATGACAAGTATAAACTCTATGCCCTGCGCCCCCGGTGGGTGAAAAACGCCTCTTACAAACGGTGGGCACACCACGACGCAAAAAAACGCCTGACTGTAGAGCGCGCCTTGAACACCAAGTTGTTACCACGGCTACGCCGCAACCCCTCTATACAAGGGGTTTGCAGCGACACTTCAAAAGAGGATTAAAAAGACAAGCGTAATGGCTATGACAAAAATGCCAAATCCACTCAACAACAGTCAGTTTCAACTTTATTCCGGCAGCGAAACTTCGCGTTATTGAACGGCCTTCGAAAATTATATTTTCCGACACTTCCGAAGGCCATTTCCTACTGGGGCGCGGCGATTAAAACACGCTCGCGGACGACAGACTTACAGCATGTTGCTTACACCGTGACCTGAGCATTTCCAGTAACAGAATGACAGGCTTGCTGAGTTGCGCACGATGCGCGCACAACAGGTTCAATGGCGCACGCTCCCCGATCAGGTCAGGCATCAATACTTTCAGGTGCCCGGCCCGCACATCTGCGGCCACGTCCAGCCAGGATTTGTACGCCACACCTTCGCCCGCAACCGCCCAGCGGCGCACGACGTCGGCATCGTCGCTGAACCGGTTGCCGCTGACCGTCAGACTGATTTCGCGCTTGCCGTCGTTCAGCGTCCAGCGGTCATGAACGCGATCGCCGAGCATGAACAGCAGGCAGTTATGCTGCGCCAGTTGCTCGACCTGATGCGGCTCGCCATGACGCTGCAGGTAACTCGGCGCCGCACACAATACCCGGCGGTTGTCAGGCAACACCGGCAGGGCGACCAGGCTGGAATCTTCCGGCTCGCCGTAGCGCAGCGCCACGTCGACAGGCTGGCGGAACAGATCGGCAATACGATCACCCAGCAGCAGACGCACAGTCAGTTGCGGGTGCTGCTGTTGAAATTCGTCGAGCCACGGCAACAGCACGTTGCGCCCCAGATCCGAAGGTGCCGAAAGTTGCAGCACGCCCTCGCAACGGTCCTGGCTGCTGGCCAGCAAGCGCCGCCCCTCCTCGAGGCTGCCCAGTGCAGCACGCGCGTATTCCAGAAACCCCTCGCCTTCGGCAGTCAGGCGCAGGCTGCGCGTCGAACGGGCCAGCAAGCGCGTCCCCAGCTGCCGTTCGATACGCTTGAGCGCCGCGCTGGCTACCGCCGCAGACATGTCCATGACCCGCGCTGCGGCAGAAAGGCTGCCCAGATCCGCCGCACGTACGAACAACTGCAAGTCATCAAAACGCAGCATCAAGGCCTCGTATTATCAAAATAAAATTGAAAGAGCCTGCCGTTTTAGCGGGTTTTATCTTTACTGGAAATAGCCAATGATCTCTTCATCATTTTTTATTTCGGAGAGGACCCTGACATGAAAGCCATTGCGTACTACCAGTCCCTGCCCATCAGCGACGTAAAATCATTGCAGGATATCGAACTGCCCGAGCCGACTGCTGGCGATCGCGATCTTTTGGTCGAGGTCAAGGCCATCTCCGTCAACCCGGTGGACACCAAGATCCGCCAAAACGTCCAGCCTGAGGACGGTGCAGGCAAGGTGCTCGGCTGGGACGTGGCGGGTGTGGTGAAGGCCGTCGGCAGCCAGGTCACGCTATTCAAGCCGGGCGACAAGGTGTTCTACGCAGGTTCCCTCACCCGGCCGGGTGCCAACAGCGAGCTGCACGTGGTGGATGAACGCATCGTTGGCCACATGCCCAAGAGCCTGAGCTTCGCCCATGCGGCGGCGCTGCCGCTGACAGCCATCACCGCCTGGGAACTGCTGTTCGAGCGACTGCAGATCCCGCAGCAAAAAGGTGAAGGCGCACACAGCCTGCTGATCGTCGGCGCCGCCGGTGGCGTGGGTTCGATACTGACCCAGCTGGCGCGCAAACTGACATCGCTGAAAGTCATCGGCACCGCCTCGCGGCCCGAAACCGAAAGCTGGGTCAATGAACTGGGTGCGCACCACGTGCTGAATCACAGCAAGCCGCTGAGCGAAGAGCTCAAACGCGTCGGCCTCAAACACGTGACTCATGTGGCGAGCCTGACCCAGACCGAACAGCATCTGGATCAGCTCGTCGAGGCGCTCAAGCCACAAGGCAAGCTGGCGCTGATCGACGATCCCAAGTCGCTGGACGTGTCGAAACTCAAGCGCAAGAGCCTGTCGCTGCATTGGGAGTTCATGTACACGCGGTCGATGTTCGAAACCGAGGACATGATCGAGCAGCACAATCTGCTCAACCGGGTTGCCGAGCTGATCGACGCCGGAACATTGAAAACCACCTTCGGTGAGCACTTTGGCACCATCAATGCCGAAAACCTGCGCCGCGCTCATGCCTTGCTGGAAAGCGGCAAGGCCAAGGGCAAGATCGTACTGGAAGGCTTCTGAGCCGTAGAGGTCTGCGCCGTATGAAGTCGATGATGTCAGTCACGCCCGGCGCGACTGACATCATCGCTTTGGCGATCAGGCGGTCTGAAGCGATGCGTCGCGCCGGGCCTGCGCACGTCGCGTCAGCACCGAGAGGCCCACGGTCAGCACGCCGCACAGGCTGATGACCAACGCCATCGGTGTAGCCGTGCCGTCGTGCAGCAAGCCCACCAGACTGGCGGCGACGGCGGCGACGCTGAACTGCAGACAACCCAGCAACGCCGAGGCACTGCCCGCGCGTGCCCACTGGCCATTCATGGCGCAGGCCGACGCATTGGGGATGATGCAGCCCAGGCTTGCCACACAGATGAACAGCGGCACCAGCAGCGGCCAAAGCGCCTCGGTGCGCAGCAAGCTGATCGCCAGCAACACCAGCCCCGCAGCGAGATAGACCCAGACCATGCGCGACAGCAAAAACGCCGGACCGGTCTTGCGCAGAATACGCGCGTTGATCTGCGCCGCCAGAATGAAGCCCGCCGCATTCATCCCGAACAACCAGCCGTAGTGCTCGGCCGGCACGCCATACAATTTGATGAACACGAACGGCGAGCCTGCGACGTAGGCGAACATCCCGGCCATGGCGATGCCACCGGTCAGCGCATGACCGATGAACACACTGTCCTTGAACAGATTGAGGTACTGCCCCAGCGCGCCGCTCAATGGCTGGCGCGGTGTGGTGGCCGGCATGCTTTCCGGCAACCCCAGTGCAACCGCCACCAGGCAGGCGCCGCTGAACAGGGAGAGGCTGACGAAGATCGATTGCCAGCCAAAAGTGCTGACCAGCACACCGCCCAGCATAGGAGCCAGAATCGGTGCCAGCCCCATGACCAGCATCAGTTGCGAGAAGACCTTGGCCGACTCGACGGCATTGCACTTGTCGCTGACGATGGCGCGTGACAAGACCATCCCGGCACAGCCACCCAGCGCCTGTACGAAGCGCGCGGCAATCAGCCATTCAAGACTCGGCGCAAAGGCACAGGCGACCGAGGCGAGCATGAACAGGGTCACACCGACCAGCAGCGGAATGCGCCGACCGAATCGGTCAGCCACAGGACCATAAGCCAATTGCCCCAGGGAAAGCCCCAAAAAATAGGCGGCCAGGGTCAGTTGTACGTGTTTTTCATCGGTCCCGAAATACGAGGCCATGGCTGGAAAGCCAGGAAGATAGAAGTCGATGGCCAGAGGGCCGAAGGCGCTCAATGAGCCAAGGATAAGGATCGTTCGTAGATTCATCGGGTGTCCATTCACAGATGCAGAGCAACGGGCTAGTTTACCCGGCTTACCTTGCAGAGAACGACGAACGGGGGAATTAATTCAAAAATTTTCAATGTTTACAGACCGGGAGACCGCGTCGATCCCCCGGCTCTGGGTCATGCCGGCTGCGCCTGATAGCCCTCTTCGCTGATCAAACTGACAATACGCTCGGGCGACAGGCTGCTTTGCACCTTGACCTGCTTGCTGGCCAGTTCGACCTGAACTTCGGCGCTCGGATCTTCATGTTTGATTGCCTCGGTCACCGCACGAACACAATGCCCGCAGGTCATGCCTTGAACGTTGAATAACTGCATGATGTCACCCCTTCAGTAATGAACAGCGAGCATCTTCAACCTTGTCATGATGGCAAGGTCAAGTTTCTGCCATTGCTGCCGGGCTGGTATTCGGCGTAATCGTGAGCCAAGCTGGGTTATCGACACCTCTATCGTCAGCCACATTTACATCAGGAGTATCAGCGATGCGCTGGTCAGCAGTCAGCCTCTTCAGCATTCTCGGTTTCCTGGCTATCACACCTGCCACTCAGGCGGCTCAGGACTACGGCATCCTGATCATTTCCCGAGAGCGCCTGGAAGTCGCGACTTCCTGCGAGATCGGCATCTACGTGCAGGACCGTCTGGCCGGCAGGCTGTTTCAGGAAGACTCGGTGTCCTTCAACCTGCCTGCCGGTGAAGTCTCGGTGCGGCTGAGCACCCTGCGCGGCAACGTCGTGGGCTGTGAGCCCGGCATGGAAGCGCCGCGCAGCACCAAGATCCAGCTGCGTGCGGGGGACATCCTCAAGTACCGCATCGCAGCCGACCTGAACGGGATGTACCTCAAGAAAGCCGACCTGAACTATTGATTCGCGCTTGACCTTGCCCGTATGGCAAGGTTGATCCTTGCAGGTAGCCAGCCTCAGGGAGTGATTCACATGCCAGACACCACCACCTTCGACCTGCCGATCAGCGGCATGACCTGCGCCAGTTGCGCAGGTCGGGTCGAGCGTGCCTTGGCCAAAGTACCGGGAGTCAACAGCGTGACGGTCAACCTGGCCAATGAACGCGCCCATGTAGGCACCGCGGCGCACACCGATCCGCAAACCCTGATCGACGCCGTCAGCCGTGCCGGTTATGGCGCCACCCTGAGCCAGGATCGTCACGCAGAAGCCGACCAGAAAGCCCGTCACCTGCACTACGAACGATGGGCCTTGCTGCTGGCCATCCTGCTGGCGCTGCCGTTGATCCTGCCGATGTTGCTGTCACCGCTGGGCGTGCACTGGATGCTGCCTGCATGGTTGCAATTTGCGCTGGCGACGCCGGTGCAGTTCATACTTGGCGCACGCTTTTACGTGGCCGCCTGGAAAGCCGTGCGCGCAGGTGCCGGCAATATGGACCTGCTGGTTGCCATCGGTACCAGCGCCGGCTACGGCCTGAGCGTCTATCAATGGCTGCACGCTGCGCCCGGAACGACGCCGCACTTGTACTTCGAAGCATCGGCGGTGGTGATCGCGCTGGTGCTGTTGGGCAAATACCTGGAAAGCCGCGCCAAGCGCCAGACCGCCAGTGCCATCCGCGCCCTTGAAGCACTGCGCCCGGAGCGCGCCCTGCGGGTGGTCGACGGCCTTGAACAGGACGTGGCGATCAGCGCGCTGCAGCTCGATGATCGGGTGCTGGTCAAACCCGGCGAACGTTTTCCGGTGGACGGCGAAGTGGTTGAAGGCCGCAGCCATGCCGACGAAGCGCTGATCACCGGTGAAAGCCTGCCGGTGGTCAAGCAACCGGGCGACAAGGTCACCGGTGGGGCAATTAATGGCGAAGGCCAGTTGCTGATCAGGACCACGGCGCTGGGCGCGGAAACGGTGCTGGCGCGCATCATTCGTCTGGTCGAAGACGCACAGGCAGGCAAGGCTCCAATCCAGAAACTGGTGGATAAAGTCAGCCAGGTGTTCGTGCCCACCGTGTTGGTGATTGCCTTATTCACACTGGCCGGCTGGCTGCTGGTCGGTGCTTCGCTTGAAGTCGCGCTGATCAATGCCGTCGCCGTACTGGTGATCGCCTGCCCTTGCTCTCTGGGCCTTGCGACTCCGACAGCGATCATGGCCGGGACCGGCGTGGCAGCGCGTTACGGCATTCTGATCAAGGACGCCGAGGCACTGGAACGGGCTCACGAGGTCGATGCAGTGGTGTTCGACAAGACCGGCACGCTGACTTCGGGCACGCCGCGTATCACCAACATGAGCGCGGTGCTGGGCAATGAAGAACACCTCCTGCAACTGGCGGGCGCGCTGCAACGCGGCAGTGAACACCCCTTGGCCAGAGCGGTGCTGGATGTCTGTCATGAATGGCAACTCACGCCTGATGCCGCGCAAAACAGCCGCGTCCTGAGCGGCCGGGGCATCGCTGGCACCGTTGAGGGCCTTGAGCTGGCGTTGGGCAATCGACGTTTGCTGGAGGAAAGCGGCCTGCCAATGGGCGATCTGGCCGAGTCCGCGCGCATCTGGGAAGCCGAGGGGCGCACGCTGTCCTGGCTCATCGAGCAGGCTCCGGAGCCAAAGGTGATCGGTATGTTTGCCTTTGGTGACACGCTCAAGCCCGGAACCGATCAGGCGATCAAAGCGCTGAATGCGCGGGGCATCAGCAGCCATCTGTTGACCGGCGATAACCGTGGCAGTGCTCAGGTGGTTGCCAGGGCACTGGGGATAAACGACGTGCATGCCGAAGTACTGCCTGCCGACAAGGCGGCCACTGTCACTCAACTGAAAAGCCACCATGTGGTGGCGATGGTCGGTGACGGCATCAACGATGCCCCGGCGCTGGCGGCAGCGGATGTCGGTATCGCGATGGGCGGCGGGACCGATGTCGCCATGCATGCAGCGGGTATCACCCTGATGCGCGGCGACCCGCGACTGGTTCCGGCGGCGCTGGACATCAGCCGAAGGACCTACGCGAAAATCCGCCAGAACCTGTTCTGGGCGTTCGTCTACAACTTGATCGGCATTCCGCTCGCGGCGCTGGGCTATCTCAATCCGGTATTGGCGGGCGCGGCCATGGCGCTGTCGAGTGTCAGCGTGGTGAGCAACGCGCTGCTGCTGAAAACCTGGAAACCCCGCGACCTGGAGGACGCACCATGAATATCGGTCAGGCGGCGAAAACCAGCGGCTTGAGCGCGAAAATGATCCGCTATTACGAGTCCATCGGCCTGTTGCAGGCAGCGCATCGCAGCGACAGCGGCTATCGCCTGTACAGCGCGGACGATCTGCACACGCTGGCGTTCATCAAGCGCTCAAGGGATCTGGGGTTTTCTCTGGAAGAGGTCGGCAAACTGCTGACCCTCTGGCAGGACCGCCAGCGGGCCAGCGCCGACGTCAAGGCATTGGCCCGTCAGCATATCGCCGAGCTGAACCGCAAAATCGACGAACTGGCGAGCCTGCGCGACACGCTTCAGGAACTGGTGGAACACTGCCAAGGCGACGACCGCCCCGACTGCCCGATCCTCAAGGACCTGGCATCAGGCGGGTGTTGCTAGCCACTTCCACAAGGGTCTTACTGCATTCAATCGGCGGAGCGCCTGCACGCGCTCCGTGGGAGAGAGCTTGCTCGCGAAAGGACCCGTAAATGCTCCGAAAACAGTGCGTCTGATCCATCGCATTCGCGAGCAAGCTCGCTCCCACAAGGGGCTTACTGCATGCAATCGGCGGAGCGCCTGCCACACGCACTCCCTGTGGGAGCGAGCTTGCTCGCGAAAGGGCCCGTACAGGCTCAGAAAACAGTGCGTCTGATCCATCGCCTTCGCGAGCAAGCTCGCTCCCACAGTGGTCTTACTGCATTCAATCGGCGGAGCGCCTGCCACACGCACTCCCTGTGGGAGCGAGCTTGCTCGCGAAAGGGCCCGTACAGGCTCCGAAAACAGTGCGCCTGATCCATCGCATTCGCGAGCAAGTTGGCTCCCACAAGGGTCTTACTGCATTCAATCGGCGGAGCGCCTGCCACACGCACTCCCTGTGGGAGCGAGCTTGCTCGCGAAAGGGCCCGTAAATGCTCAGAAAACAGCGCGCCTGATCCATCGCCTTCGCGAGCAAGCTCGCTCCCACAAGGGGCTTACTGCATTCAATCGACAGAGCGCCTGCCACACGCACTCCCTGTGGGAGCGAGCTTGCTCGCGAAAGGGCCCGTACAGGCTCCGAAAACAGCGCGCCTGATCCATCGCCTTCGCGAGCGAGCTCGCTCCCACAGTGGTCTTACTTACTGCATCACTCGACGGAGCGCCTGCCACACGCACTCCCTGCGGGAGCGAGCTTGCTCGCGAAAGGGCCGGTACAGGCTCCGAAAACAGCGCGTCTGATCAATCGCCTTCGCGAGCAAGCTCGCTCCCACAGTGGTATTACTTACTGCATCACTCGACGGAGCGCCTGCCACACGCACTCCCTGCGGGAGCGCGCTTACTCGCGAAAGGGCGTTACTGCATCCACGGCGGTGGTGGTTCTTCGGTGGATTTGCTCGGTGGCGCGTCGTCTGCCGCGCGAGCTGCCTGGCGGCGGGCTTCGTCGAGGCGGGCGGCTTCGATTTCGCGCAGTACGCCGCCCACATCGGCTTCGTCCTCCGGCTCATCGAATTCGCCGGTCAGCACCGTGGCAGGCGACAAGGTGCCTGCCTCGTAGTACGACCACATTTCCTTGGCGTACCTGGTTTTTCTGAGCTCCGGCGCGAAGCGGCCGAAGTACAGCGCCATGTTGCCGACGTCGCGCTCCAGCATGCTGAACGCGTGGTTGTTGCCCGCGGCATCGACCGCTTGCGGCAAGTCGATGATGACCGGACCGGACGGCGCCAGCAGCACGTTGAACTCGGACAGGTCACCGTGCACCAGACCGGCACACAGCATCAGCACGATCTGCTCGATCAGGAACGCGTGGTACTCGCGCGCCTGATCCGGCTCCAGCACAACGTCGTTCAGACGCGGCGCTGCATCGCCATACTCGTCAGCCACCAGCTCCATGAGCAGCACGCCTTCCAGGAAGTCGTACGGCTTGGGCACCCGGACACCTGCGCCAGCCAGACGAAACAGCGCAGCCACTTCGGCATTCTGCCAAGCGTCTTCGGTTTCCTTGCGCCCGAACTTCGAGCCCTTGGCCATGGCGCGGGCCTGACGGCTGTTGCGTACCTTGCGACCTTCCTGATACTCGGCCGCCTGACGGAAACTGCGTTTGTTAGCCTCCTTGTAAACCTTGGCACACCGCAGCTCATTGCCGCAACGCACCACATAAACAGCTGCCTCTTTACCACTCATGAGCGGGCGCAGCACCTCGTCGACCAGACCGTCTTCGATCAGGGGTTCAATGCGTTTAGGAGTTTTCATCAGCTTTTATTGTGGGTCCTTTGTTGCCAGATACGCGATTGTTGCCGTTATACGGCAATCCTCCGCCAGCGAGTAGGGGTAACCCCCTGTGGATTGAAAGGTTTTTTAAGAAAAAACCACGCAATCCCCCGGTTTAAAGCACCTTTCGTGCCGTACAGCCGGTGAAAGATATTCCGGGACAAAACATGTAAAAACAGAAAAAACAGCGTTGGATGCACTCGTTAGTGCACAAGGCATCCAGGCCTTACTTGAACAAGTCACCGGGGGTATGGCCGAACAAACCCTTGAACGCGGCGATGAACGCTGACGTCGAGTCATAACCGCAGGCCAGCGCGGTATGCGTCACACTGGCGCCCTCTTCCAGTGCAGACAGCGAAGACAGCAGCCGTGCCCGCTGCCGCCAGCCGCGAAAGCTCAATCCGGTTTCGCGCTGAAACATCCGCATCAGGGTTTTCTCGGAGGTCCCCAGACGGGCAGCCCAGTCATGCAGGGTGATCAACCGCCCCGGCTCCTCGATCAACTCGTTGCACAGCCCCAACAAACGCGGATGACGTGGCAACGGCAGTGAGAAGCCGACTTCGGGCAATTGCGCCAGTTGATCCAGCAGGACCTGCACCAGTCGTGCCTCATGACTGTCCTGCTCAGGATAATCCACGGGCAACAGGCAGAAGCTCTTGATCAGCTCGCGGGCCAGCGGCGTGACTTCCAGTACCCGGCAGCGCTGCGGTGCCCACCCCGAATCAGCCGTGCGAATGTACAGGCTGCGCATTTCGGCGCGCATGGAGGTCACCACCTCATGCTCAAGCCCGGCAGGCACCCAGACGCCCCACTGCGGCGGCGCAAAGAAACTGCCCTCGGCGGTATGCACCCCCAGAACCCCGCTGATCGCATAGGAAAACTGCACCCAATCATGGCGATGGGGCGGCGTCCACGAACCGGCGCTGAGGCTTTCGGCACGGGCATACAGCGGGCGCGGCAGGCCGGACAAGGCCGGTATCTGCCGTTCGCCCGCGGGCTGCCGCTGATTGATCTGTCCGTTACTCGGCATCTTATGGCCTTATGTCGCAAGACGGCTATGGAGCAACAGAGTAGCCTGCACGCATCTCTGTTTACAAAAATTCTCCGGACCCCGCATGCAATCACTCAAACACTTCAAACGCGTCGCCACCGACTGGTTCCTCTGGGGCATGGTCCTGGCGACGGTGCTGGCCTACTTCTTTCCGCGTTTCGGCGCTACCGGCGGCAACATGCACGCTGAATACGTCATCAAGGTCGGCGTGTTCGTGGTGTTCTTTCTGCATGGCGTGAACCTGTCCAGCGAGCAGATCAAGAAAGGCCTGACCAACTGGCGTCTGCACGTGATGATCCAGGTCTTCACGTTCGTGGTGTTCCCGCTGATCTGGCTGGCGTGCAACAAGCTGCTGGGCTCACAGGTGCCGGCGCTGCTGATGCTGGGCTTCCTTTACCTGTGCGCCCTGCCCTCGACCATTTCCTCCTCGGTGGCGCTGACCGGCAGCGCAGGCGGCAATGTCCCGGCAGCGATTCTCAACGCCAGCATGTCCAGCGTCATCGGGATTTTTATCACCCCGTGGCTGGTCAGCCTGGTGGTCGGCACCGGCGCTGGCGGGATCGATCTGGGCGATACGCTGCTCGACCTGTGCGCCATGCTCCTGCTGCCACTGGTGCTTGGCCAGTTAATGCGGCCGTTGCTGGGCAAGTTCTTCGCCCGTCACAAGAAATACACCAACCTGATCGACAAGCTGGTGATTCTGCTGCTGGTGTATGCGGCGTTCTGCAACTCGATGATCTCCGGCATGTGGCAAAGCCAGGGCAACAGCGTGATCCTGACGGCGTTCATCGGCACCGCGCTGCTGCTGGCGGTGATCCTGTTGATGACGACCCGCACGGCGCGGGTGCTCAAGTTCGATCATGCCGACAAGGTCGCGGCGGTGTTCTGCGCCACCAAGAAGTCCCTCGCTGCGGGCGCGCCGATGGCCGCACTGATTTTCGGCAGCAATCCGGGGCTTGGCCTGATTCTGTTGCCGATCATGATCTACCACCCGATGCAGTTGATCGTGTGCTCGATCATCGCCGAGAGCTACGCCAGTCGCCATCGCCAGCAGCTTTCGGCCGCCGCGCTGGAAGAAGCTCAAGCCGCGTGAATACGGCTTACATCAACGCGTCATCATCCAGCGTGACGCGCGCGTAGAAGACGATCGCCACCGTTGGGATCAGTGCGGAATAACCCGGCCGCAGCGCAGTGCCGAAGTGCGTCAGCAAGCGTTGCACCGGGGCCTGGCGAATTGCACCCAGCAAGCCCTTGACCGCGCCGGGCGCCTCGTCGGGCTGGGCGGTCTTGAAAAATGCCGCCACGGTCAGGCGCTCGGCCAGGGCATCGACATGCGCGGCATAGATATCCCAGCTCATCGCGCGGACACTGGCACGCGGCATCTGCACCAGCGGGTGCGCGCTGTTGAACGCATGGCGAAAGAACGTTCTGAGCAGCAGCTCCTCCACTTCAACCACCGTCGCGCACTGGTGCAGCGCTTCTCCCAGGCCGTATTGCCTCGCCAGCATGCCCAGCACTCGCGTGTAGGGCACGCCGCGACGCCGGGCGGCATTGATCAGAAAGTGCCCGGCGACCAGCTGGAATTCGCGCACGAAGGCGTAGGTGCGGTCCGCTTCAGTGGCCTTGAGGCGCGTCCAGCGGCTGCTGCGCAAATGCTTGATGGCCGCCTCCAGCACGTAGTCCGGCGAACGGGCCAGAACGCTGTGCAGCCAGACGTCCTGCAGGACCGGGTCGCGGGTCATTGTCGGTAGCACCGTAATGCCAGTTTCCAGCCCTTCACAGCCACTGAAGCGGGTGGCGATCAATACTTCCTGCAAGCGCTGCCAGTAATGGTGATGGCGATAACCCTGCATGCGCACATTCTCAAAGTGCTCGACCGGCGTGCGCCCCAGGCTCCTCTCGCCCAGATTCAGCAAGAGCACATGATCTTCTGTGGAATACGCATTGATCAGCCGTCCGCTGATTCTCTGCTTGAGCAGTTCGGCCTCGGCGGCATCGATACGTACGGCAGCGGCCATCAGCAATACATCGCCCACCACCAGCCCGTGTTCAGGTGGCTGCTGCAGCTCCTTGAGCGCGCTGACCAGCAGCCGGCCGCCCAGTGAATGGCCGATCAGGTTGACTTGCTTGACGTCGGGATGATGCTCGAACAGGTAGCGATCCAGCTGCGCCAACAGCACCTTGCCCATGTCGCGGGCACGGTTGCGGATACGCGCAAAGTGAACGACCCGGTCCCCCGCCAGCGCCGCCGCGCCCGCGAGCGGGTGCACACGGGCAGCAGCCATCAGCAAGCCACGGGAACGGTTGTCCATCTGGGTGAAATGGCTGGATGGCCAGAACGCCAGAATGTTCACACTCTGGCGCAAAGCGCCGGGGATGCTGTTGGCCAACAGGCGTCGGTCATCCAGATCATGCCCTGACGAATAGCCGTGAATGAAGACGTTGGCGACCTCTCCCGAGGTCTTGGGCAGGGTCAGAAACTTGAAATGATTTTCCACGTTGTCCTGTCACACATCGGCGGATTGCACGCTCAATTGCTGGCGATGAAGCGCTTGGCGATCAGTACGATCAGTCGCAGGCAGAACATGATACCGGTCACCGCGATGACCCATTTGGCCACCAGCAGGAAATAAACCTCTATTTCATCGGAGACCAACCCCACCAGCAAGCCCATCCCGCCGATCAGCAGACCGATCAGCATCAGCCCGATATACGGCCTGAGCCAACGAGTCTGCGCGCCTTTGTCGAACAGATAGAGCACGGTGCCGATCAGAATCAGAAGTACCGATACCCCAATGATGAACCCCATGCCTTACCTCGACGTTACAGGCCAATAATGCTGATCGATCATCCCGCGCACGGGTGTGACGCGGAGCGTCACGACATGCATTCCCACGCTGAGGAACGATAGTCGTCAGGTAGACCGCGATCGTGCCCATGCTCTGCGTAAGTCAGTTGTGGATTATGCCCATGACCCCAGCCATTTGCCTAACGCTCCAGAATCGCCGTCACGCCCTGGCCGCCTGCGGCACAGATCGAAATCAATCCGCGTCCGCTGCCTGCCGCGTCCAGCAGCTTGGCCAGGTTGGCGACGATGCGGCCTCCGGTCGCAGCGAACGGGTGGCCGGCAGCCAGTGAGCTGCCCTTGACGTTCAGTTTGCTACGATCAATCGACCCCAGCGGCGCGTCCAGGCTCAGACGGGTCTTGCAGTAGTCGGCGTCTTCCCAGGCCTTGAGGGTGCACAGCACCTGCGCGGCGAAGGCTTCGTGGATTTCGTAGTAATCGAAGTCCTGAAGGGTCAGGCCATTGCGGGCCAGCAGACGCGGAACGGCGTAGACCGGCGCCATCAGCAGCCCTTCTGCACCGTTGACGAAATCCACCGCTGCGGCCTGGCCATCGCGCCAGTAGGCCAGCACCGGCAGGCCCCGCTCGCGAGCCCATTCCTCGCTGGCCAGCAACACCACCGACGCGCCATCGGTCAGCGGTGTCGAATTGCCCGCCGACAAGGTGCCCTTGGCGCTGCGCTCGAACGCGGGCTTGAGGCTGGCCAGCTTTTCAAGCGTCAGGTCCGGACGCAGGTTGTTGTCACGGATCAGCCCAAGATAAGGCGTCATCAAATCATCCTGCCAGCCCTCGGCGTAGGCTGCCGCCATTTTCAGATGGCTCTCGAGCGCCAGCTGATCCTGCGGCCCGCGCTCTATGCCCCAGGTCTGCGCCATCAGCTCGCAATGCTGGCCCATCGACAAGCGCGTGCGTGGCTCGCCGTTACGCGGCAGCTCCGGCTTGAGGTGGTGTGGCCGCAACTGCATCAGGGCCTTGAGTTTGTCACCGGGCGTCTTGCTGCGGTTTACCTGCAGCAGGATCTTGCGCAGCCCCTCGTTGACGCCGATCGGCGCATCGGACGTGGTGTCCACGCCGCCGGCAATGCCGCACTCGATCTGCCCCAGAGCGATCTTGTTGGCCACCAGCAAAGCCGCTTCAAGCCCCGTACCGCACGCTTGCTGAATGTCGTAAGCCGGGGTCTGTGCCGAAAGCCGCGAGCCGAGCACGCATTCGCGGGTCAGGTTGAAGTCTCTGGAGTGTTTGAGCACCGCGCCCGTCACCACCTCGCCCATGCGCAGCCCGTGCAGATTGAAGCGCTCGATCAGCCCTTCCAGAGCAGCCGTGAGCATGTCCTGATTACTGGCCGTGGCATAAGGGCCATTGGAGCGCGCGAACGGAATGCGGTTACCGCCGACGATGGCGACCCGACGAGGATGCGTCATGGAAAACTCCCTTTCTTCAAGCGAATGAATGAGCCGTGTCGATCGCAAGAACAAACGTCATGCCACCGTGGTCCATTCCTTTGAACCCCGACTTCAGGAGAGTGTTCCATGCCGTCAGATCGCTATATTGATTTCGCCAACTCCGACATGGGTCGGCGCCTGGTGAAGGCCGTCGGTCTGCCCGCCCCCACTCACCTGGAGCGCTGGCAGGCCGGACGTCTTCGGCCCGTCGAAGGAACATTGCTGATCAGCGCAGGACCGCTGGGGGATCAAGTCCGCCAGTTCGCCAGCCGCCTGACCGACTCGCTGTACAGTTTCGGCAGCGACATGCCCGGCGCCACGACGTGGGTGTCCAACCAAGGACCGCGCCTCAAAGCAGTGGTTTTCGACGCCAGCCAGATCCTGCGCACCGATCAGCTCAGGCAGTTGCGGGATTTCTTTCAGCCGCTGCTACGCAACCTCGATCACTGCGCGCATGTGGTCATCCTCGGCAAATCCCCCGAGACACTCGATGATCCGCTGGCGGCCAGCACTCAACAGGCCATCGAAGGCTTCAGCCGCTCACTGGCCAAGGAAGTGCGCAATGGCGCAACGGTCAAGTTGCTGCAGGTGGATGACGACGCGCAGGATCAACTGGAGGGTGCCCTGCGCTTCTTCCTCACGCCCAAGGCAGCGTTCATCTCTGGCCAGTTCGTCCACCTGAGTGCCTGCCCGAGCAAGGTGCAGGACTGGACCCGCCCGCTGGCCGGGCGCAAGGCCGTGGTGACGGGCGCGGCACGCGGCATTGGTGCGTCGATCGCCGAAACGCTGACCCGTGATGGCGCGCAGGTCATTCTGCTGGATGTACCGCAGACCAAAAACGAGCTGGAAGCACTGGCCTCGCGGCTTGGCGGTCAGGCTCTGGCACTGGATATCTGTGCTGCAGATGCCCCTGCACAATTGCTCGAACACCTGCCGGACGGCGTCGACATATTGGTGCACAACGCCGGCATCACGCGCGACAAGACACTGGTCAACATGCCGGAAGATTTCTGGGACTCGGTACTGGCGGTCAACCTCAATGCGCCGCAAGTGCTGACTCAGGTGCTGCTCGACGCGGGAGCCTTGAAGGACAACGCCCGGATCGTGCTCATGGCCTCGATCAGCGGCATCGCCGGTAATCGCGGGCAAACCAACTACACCACCAGCAAGGCCGGTCTGATCGGTTTTGCACGGGCCATGGCCCCCGGGCTCAAGTCACGCGGCATCAGCATCAACGCCGTCGCGCCGGGCTTCATCGAAACCAAAATGACCGCGCACATGCCGTTCACCCTGCGTGAAGCCGGGCGGCGCATGAGTTCGCTGGGTCAGGGCGGTTCGCCCCAGGACGTTGCCGAAGCAGTGGCGTGGTTCAGCCAGCCGGGCAGCGGCGCGGTGAGCGGTCAGGTTCTACGTGTATGTGGTCAAAACGTGATCGGGGCTTAAGCACCCGCATCGAATTCAAGGAGATGGATGATGACGGCTCACTGGCGCTACCTCAATTCCCTGCAGCCCCTGTCTAACCTGTTCATCCAGGCAGCGCTCAGGCGCAAGGTCACCGGGATGCAGCTACCCGATCTGGGCTTGCGCAGCTGGATCGCGGTCGATACCGACAAGCTTGAAGCGTACCGCAAGGTCTGCGGATTCGAAGAGAGCAGCCTGCTGCCTCCGACCTATCCGCACGTGCTGGCGTTTCCGTTGCAAATGCAATTGATGACCTCCGAGGAGTTTCCGTTTCCGCTGCTGGGGTTGATTCACCTCGCCAATCGCACCCGTACGCATCGTCCACTGGGCGGGGTGAGCCAGTTGTACATCAGTGTTCAGGCCACTGATCTGCGCCCGCACGCCAAGGGTGCAACGTTCACGCTGGTCACTCAGGCCGAAGACGGCATGGGGCTGTTGTGGGAAGAAGAAAGCACCCTGCTGTGCACCGCCGTGCATCTGGAAGACAGCCCAGTGAGCTATCCCGAAGCCGCGCCGCTACCACTCAGCGAGCTGCAAGGCTGGCGGGCGACGGCGCAGATAGGCCGCGAGTACGCCAAGGTGTCGGGCGACTACAACCCGATTCACCTCAGCGCCCCCAGCGCCAAGCTGTTCGGTTTCCCTCGCGCCATCGCCCACGGCATGTGGCTCAAGGCCCGTACGCTCGCGGCGCTGGGCGAGCATTTGCCGGCCTCGAATGTCGAGATCAGCGTGCAGTTCCAGAAGCCTGTACGCCTGCCTGCAGACGTGACGCTGTCGGCCAGTGCCGCTGGCTCGCAAGGCCAGTTCCGTGTCGAAGGCCAGGAGGGCATCGTGCATATGGTCGGCAGCTGGCAGCCTCTCAGCGAGTGACGTACAGGCTGATGAACACCTCTGACGGGAGCCCTGCTCCCATCGACGGCTGAACAAACCTCAACGCCCACTTGCCTGGCGACCCGTTCCCCCTGAAGCTATGCGTCTTCAGGAGAGCACGATGAACCTCGACGAGTTGACCCAACGCCTGCACCGCATCCGCGACCAGAACGACTGGAAGCCATTTCACAGCCCGAAAAACCTGGCCATGGCTGCCAGTGTGGAGATGGCCGAGCTGGTGGAAATATTCCAGTGGCTGCGCGAAGACCAGTCCCGCGAGCTGCCTGCCGACCAATTGGAGCACGCCGGCCAGGAAGTCGGCGACATCGTCCTCTACCTGTTGCTGCTGTGCAGCGAACTGGGCCTGGACATGGACACAGTGGTGCGTAACAAGCTGGCTGACAGCGAGCGGAGATTTGCCAAGTGAGTGATCGGCATTTCGACCAGCTGGCGACCCGCTTTGCGGAAAAGATCTATGGCGGTGCCAAGGGAGCCATTCGTCTGGCGGTGCTGCAGGCCGACCTGACCGAGACCCTGCCGGCGCGACCGCTTCATGTACTGGATATCGGCGCCGGGCTGGGCCACATGTCACTTTGGCTGGCCGAACAGGGTCATCAGGTGACCCTGGCCGAACCCGCCGAGCCGATGCTCGAAGGCGCACGTCAGCGCTTCGCCGATGCCGGACAGACGGCAACCTTCATTCAGGCTCCGTGGCAGGCACTGCCCGATTTACTGAGCGACACTTATGATCTGGTGCTGTGCCACGCGGTGCTGGAGTGGCTGGCCGAGCCGCACAGCATCCTCCCGGTGCTGCGCCAGTTGACCAAGGACGATGGCTGGTTGTCGCTGGCGTTTTACAACCGCGATGCCTTGATCTATCGCAACCTGCTGAAGGGCCACTTCCGCAAGATGCGCAAAAATGACATGGCCGGGGAAAAACAGAGCCTGACGCCTCAGCAACCGCTCGACCCTCGGGAGCTAGCGACGCAACTTGAAGGACTGTGGCAAGTCGAAACCCGTAGCGGGGTGCGGGTATTTCACGATTACATGCCGGTTGAATTCCAGGCTCGGGCCGAGCTGACGGATCTGCTGGAAATGGAACTGGCGCACCGGCGTCATCCAGCCTTTGCCGGGCTGGGTCGATACCTTCACTGGATGTGCCGTCCGGTCTGACATCACTGCGGAGCCCAACATGAAACACCGTTCTGCCTTGTTTGCCGTGCTGCTTGGAACCGCTCTGCTCGGGATCAGCGCCTGCCAGAGCGACAACCCGTATGTTGCCAGCTCTCTGCCCATGCCTCCCGCTCCTGCGCAGGCGGCAAAGACGCTGGACATGAGCGCCTATCCTGCGCCGCCGCGTGACTATGGACGCTATCGATCCTGGGGCTGGCTCAACGGCCAGCTGCCGCCCGGAACGGCGTGGGTGGATTCGGCGCAGGTGGTCGAAGCCGTGAGCAACGGCCTGGACCAGCGTGGCTTGCGACCGGCTCGCGGCAATCAGCCGGCAGACCTGTACGTCACGACCACGACCCGGCAGGAAACCCGACTGCGTCAAGTGCGTGAAGATTACGATCCCTACTATGGGGGCGGCATGGGCTATGGGCGCTACGATGGATACCGGCCCGGTTATGGCGGCTACGCCAGTGTGCCGGTGGTGCGCACCTATCAGGAAAAGGTCATGGTGGTGCAGATCAACCTGATCGACGCGCGCAGCGGCCAGCCGGTATGGAGCGCCAGCGCCGATGCGCGCGCCAGCAATAATCTGGCCGACCGCAGCAGTGCGTTGCGTCAGGCCGTGCAACAGGCTCTGGCGGCCTACCCGCCTTCGTAACCCTTTCGGAGAACTGCCATGTTTCGCCGTATCGTTCTGCTGACCTGTGCCTTGTTGCTGACGGCCTGTCAGAGCAACTCGATCAATCGCGACTTCGATGCCCAGCGGGATTTCGGCGGCTATCGCAGCTGGAGCTGGAAAGAGCCCGCCGTTCAGTATCAGCCCGACAATGATCCAAGGCTCAAGAGCGACCTGACCGAGCAACGCCTTCGCCAGTCGATCGGCGAGCAGCTGGACCAGCGCGGTCTGCGCATGGCAACAGGCGGTGCCAGGCCGGATTTGAAAGTGCAGGCCTGGCTGATTGTCGAAAACCGTCAGCAGACGGTCAGCACCAACTATGGCGGCGGCTGGAGCCCCTGGGGTGGTTATGGCTACTGGAACGGGCCGATAAACACCGAAACCCGCAGCGTCGATTACAAGGTCGGCACCGTGCAGATCGATATGTTCGACGGCAAGGACGGCAAACTGGTCTGGCGCGGCAGCACCGAGCGCATCCTCAACGACAACGCCGGCAGCCCGTCCGAACGCGATCAGGCCATGCGCACCACAGTGGCGAAAATCCTGGAGCAGTATCCACCGCGCTAAGCCCGCCTGACGTGTTGCGCAATGAAAAGGTCGAGCGAGGCTCAGGCCTGCAGATCGCCCTGCATTTCATCTAGCAATTCCTGAATCGCGTCGAGGCGCTCTTCGGGATCGTCGATTTCCAGCAGCTCCACTTTGTCTTTTTCGGTGAACGGCAGCAGATAGGCAAGCTGGTTGGACAACGCGTATTGCCCACCGGCAGACACGCCCATGTTCAAGGAAGCCACCATAGGGTGCTCGGCCAGCGCTTCGAGCAGGGCCACGAGGTCGGCGTCTTCCTCCTGCAGCGGGCGCTCCACGGGCTCTTCCAGCCACTCGACCTCGGCCACCAGCAGTTGATCGCGCTGAACCTCAGCAGCGACAACCCGGAAGCGACGTCCGCCGACGACACGAATGCCCAGCAAGCCGTTTTCCTGCTGCTGAAAATCCGTGACCAGCGCTTCGCAGCCGATCATCGAGTAGCCGCCCGGCACTGAGCCGACTTCACTTCCCTCGGTGATACACACCACACCGAACCCTTCCCCCTGCTTCATGCAGCGGCCGATCATGTCCAGGTAGCGGGCTTCAAACAGTTGCAGATCAAGCACGCACCCCGGAAACAGCACAGCATTCAGCGGAAACAATGGCAGCGTCATAGAAAAGCCTCCTTTTAAATGGCCAGCGACATTGCCAGCGGCAGGAACAATGCCGTTGCAACGCCCATCAGACTCATTGCCAACGCAGCAAAAGCCCCCGATTCTTCCCCCTCCTGCAATGCCACGGATGTGCCTACCGCATGCGCGGTAAGCCCCAGCGCCATGCCTCGGGCAGCAGGATTATCCACCCCGATCAGTGACAACAGACCAGGGCCGAAAATTGCACCGAATACGCCAGTAATCAACACAAAAACCGCCGCCAGTGCGGCAACCCCGCCGATCTGCTCGGCGACCAGCATGGCGATGGGCGATGTCACTGACTTCGGTGCCATGGTCATCAGAATCATGTGGTCGGCACCGAACAGCACCCCGAACCCCACGCACAAGCCGGTGGCAAACACCCCGCCGACTACCAGCGTAGTCAAGACCGGCCAGAACAACTGGCGGATGCGCCGCATATTCAAGTAGAGCGGGACCGCCAGCGCGACGGTTGCAGGCCCCAGCAGCGTGACCAGAATCTCGGTGCTTTTGCGGTACTCGGTGTATTCCAGGTCGCAAAACAGCACGACCCCGATCACCACCACCATCGAGACCAGCACAGGCTGCAGAAACAGCCAGCGGGTTCTTTCGTAGGCCGCCATCGCCAGTTGATAGGCGCCCAGGGTTATCGCGATGCCGAAAAGCGGGTGGTGAATCACCGACAACCATGCACCGTGCCAGTCAAGATTCATGGCAACTCCCGGCGCTGAGCTTGACGCCTGATCAGTGTCTGCATCAGCCAGCCGACAAAGACCATGGAAATCATCAGCGACAGGGTCAGCGTGCCAAAGATAGCCCAGAAGTCCTCGGCGATGGCCGACGCGTACACCATCACCCCGACCGCAGGCGGCACCAGCAGCAACGGCAGATAGCGCAGCAGACTGCTGGCCGCCATGCTGATCGGCTCGCTGACTTCACCGCGCCACATCAGATAGGCCATCAACAGCACAAGGCCGATGATCGGCCCCGGCAAAATCGACAGAAACAGGTGGTTGAGTGCGGTCCCCAGCAATTGGAACAGCACCAGCCATGTCAAACCCCTTAACAGCATGAAGACTCCAGCAGATAAACGAACCCGGCGAACGATCGGCGTCATTATAAACACGCTGCGCCAGAGGTCATGAGTGGGTATTCGCATTGCCGCAGTTGCTTGACCGGCCAGCCGCCCTCTGCTGATCTGATCATTCGCCTGCAGGCATGAGCCGATGCGGGCAGGCAGCTCAATAGCCCCTCATCAGACAAGGAGAGCAGCATGCCTTTTGTACCCGTCGCAGAACTCAAGCAACACATCGGCAAGGACGCAGGCTATTCAGACTGGCTGACCATCGACCAGCAGCGTATCAACCTGTTCGCCGACGCCACAGGGGACTTCCAATTCATCCATGTCGACCCTGTCAAAGCGGCGCAGACGCCGTTCGGCGCGACCATTGCACACGGCTTTCTGTCGTTGTCGCTGATCCCCCAACTCATGGAGGGCATCATGGTACTGCCCGAAGGCTTGAAGATGGCGGTCAATTACGGGATAGACAGAGTGCGCTTCGTTCAACCGGTGACGGTCAACTCACGGGTGCGCCTCAAGGTCCAGCTGACCGACGTGAGCGAGAAAAAACCCGGACAGTGGTTGCTCAAGGCAACGGCCACGCTGGAGATAGAAGGTCAGGAAAAACCCGCATTTGTGGCCGAACCTTTAACGTTGTGTTTCGTGTAAAGCGTTTAAAACATGAAACAGTCGTAACAGACTGTTTCATCCCGTTGACTCGCTGCGGCATACTCCCCTGCGGTCGTGACCCATAACATCTGCTCAAGCGGAGCCGGGCTCGCCCCTGAATCATTCTTCCGGGATCTCACATGCGCGCGCTCGCTCCATTGGCTTTGACACTCTTGATCGCAGGCTGCGGTGATGGCGAATCAATTTTGCCACCCGACGGTCGCCTGCCCGACGGCGGACGCTATCGGGGCGATCTGGTCAACGGCGTCCTGCAGGGCCAGGGGCGCATCGATTACCCCAACGGCAGTTGGTACGCAGGTCAGTTCGAAAACGGCCTGCGGCAAGGCCAGGGCGAATGGCACTCCAGCAACGGCGACGTCTACAAGGGCGGTTTCGAGCAAGGTCTGTTCAATGGCCAAGGCCGACTGACCACCCGCGCTGGCGCGAGCTATGTCGGCAGCTTCAAGCTTGGCATGCGTGACGGCGAAGGCACCCAGAAAGACAAGGGTGTGCTTTACCGTGGCCAGTTCAAGGCCGGCGTGTACGACGGCCCCGGTCGCCTGGAACTGGAAGACGGCAGCCAGCATCAGGGCATGTTCGCCAATGGCAAGGCCAATGGTGAGGGTTCGCGCAGTGATGCCAGCGGCAACCAATACAGCGGCAATTTCATCGACGGTCAATTGCAGGGCACCGGCAGCTTTACCAGCACCGACGGCGATCAGTACGTCGGCAATTTCCGCAACAGCCAGCTGGACGGCAAGGGTCGCTACGAAAACAGCGACGGCGACGTCTGGAGCGGCGAGTTCAAGGAAGGCGCGCTGACCGGCAAAGGCGAGTTGATCGGCTCTGACGGCAGCCGCTACCAGGGTGATTTCGACAACTGGCGCTTCATGGGTCAGGGCCAGTTGCTACTGGCCGATGGCAGCCGCTACATCGGCCAGTTCGCCGATGACACCTACCATGGCGACGGCGTGCTGATTTCCGCCGATGGCAAGGAGCAGCGCGGCATCTGGGCCAACGGCGAGCGAATCCGTGATGCCAAAGGCAAGTTGCTGCCGGACCCACTTGAAGCCGGGCTGCTGGTCCAGGGTTCGCTGCTGGACAAGGCACTGGCGGCAGTGCCAGCGTCAACACCGGCCACCGAGCTGTACACGCTGGTCGTGGGTGGCGACGGCAAGCAGAGCGTGTTCATGCGCGAGGCGGACTACGTGAGCAATCTGCTCAAGTCGCGTTTTGGTGCCGTCGGACAAGTCAGCCTGGTCAATCATCGCGATCACATGGATGACCGGCCGATGGCGACGCGTGAGACCATCACCCGCGCGGTGCAGACACTCGCCCAGCGCACCGGGCCTGAAGACCTGGTGTTCATTTACCTGACCAGCCATGGCACTCAGGATCATGAACTGGTGCTCGACCAGCCGCGCCTGTCGCTGGCAGACCTGCCCGCCGACGCGTTGGCAGCGGCCCTCGCGCCACTGAAGAACCGTGACAAGGTCGTGGTGATTTCAGCCTGTTATTCCGGCGGATTCATTCCTGACCTGAAAGATGAGCGCACACTGATCATGACCGCCTCACGCGCCGACCGCGTCTCGTTCGGCTGTTCGGAAGAAGCGGACTTCACTTATTTTGGCGATGCACTATTTGCCAGGGCATTGGTCGAAACCGATGACCTGCAACACGCTTTCAACGAAGCGAAGGCCTATGTTGCGCAACGTGAGACCGAAGACAACTTCGAAGCCTCCGAACCGCAGATATGGGCACCCAAAGGAGTCCTGGCGCGCTGGCAGCAGTTGCGCAAGAGCCAGCCGAACGCGCGTTGAGCACGGCGTTGAACCGCACGGAAGCGAAGACTTCGACTAGCCGCTAGGCTTAGCAGTATCAAGGAGAACGATATGTACCTGACGCCGCAACACATCCTGCTCGCAGGAGCCACGGGCCTGACAGGCGAGCATTTGCTGGACAGGCTGCTCAGCGAGCCGACCGTCACCCGCGTGCTGGCACCGACCCGCAAGCCGCTGGCCGAACACTCGCACCTGGAAAACCCGGTCGGCGAGCTGGCGACGCTGCTGCCAACGCTGTCTGGCCGGGTGGACATCGCATTCTGCTGCCTCGGCACCACGATCAAACAAGCGGGTTCGCAGGACGCCTTCAAGGCGGTTGATCTGGACATGGTCACAGCGTTCGCCAGCCGGGCCCGCGAACTCGGTGCTCGCCACTTGCTGGTGATCAGCGCAGTCGGCGCAGACCCGGCGTCCAGCACCTTCTACAACCGTGTCAAAGGCGAAATGGAACTGGCGCTTCGTGCGCAAGGCTGGCCGCAACTGACCATCGCCCGCCCTTCCCTGCTGGTGGGCAGCCGTCCTGAAACCCGCTGGGTCGAGCAACTGGCGGCGCCCATCGCCAAGCTGATCCCCGGCAAATACGGCGCCATCGAAGCCTGCCACCTGGCCCGCGCCCTGTGGCGGCTGGCGCTGGAAGAGCAAAACGGCGAACGGATCGTCGAATCGGATGAGCTGCGCAAGCTGGGCAAGTAGGTGATGATCGCCGGAGCACAGCCAGGATCATCGTCGCCATGCTCCGCGCTCATCTTTAAACACAAGTGCGATTTTGATTCTGGCCGGAGGCCGTAGGAGCGAACTTGTTCGCGAATGCGATGTTTCAGACGGTATATTTTCGGCGATCATACCGCCCCTTTCGCGAACAAGCGATGCGTCGCCCGGCTCGCTCCTACGGCCTGCGGCCAGAATCAAAAGCAGATTTGTATATAACGATCAGCTCCGCGTGGGAATGATCTGCGTCACATTAAAGCCCGCCCGAAGCCTGAACCCCTAGCCCCGCTGCCGTCAGCAATGACAGTGGCAGCAGCAGGGTGTCGAGCAGCGCACTGCCCGGCAGGTCAAGGCCCGGGTAGCTGGGAGCTTCTGCGCCGAATCGGTCGGCGGCACAGCAGCCGCCCTGCAGCGCATACATATTCAACCGCGTACCGGCATACACCACCGGCGCACCCGGTTTGGCCGCATTGAGCGTGCGAGCCGTTGCGCAGCCGGTCAGCGCCAGCGCAAGCGCGACCAGCAGCAGCTTATTCATCGCTGCCAATATGGTGCTCGCCCCAGCGCGGCAGCAAGTCCTGAGGAATATTCAGCAGATTGAGGATCCGCGCGACGACAAAGTCCACCAGGTCGTCGATGGTCTGCGGCTGGTGATAAAAGCCGGGAGACGCCGGCAAAATCACTGCACCCATGTTCGACAGTTTGAGCATGTGTTCCAGATGAATGCTGGAATACGGCGCTTCGCGCGGCACCAGAATCAATTGGCGCCGCTCCTTCAGCGTCACGTCAGCGGCGCGCTCGATCAAATTGTTGCAGGCCCCGGTGGCGATCGCCGACAGCGAACCGGTGGAACACGGCACCACCACCATCGCGCTGGGCGCCCCCGAGCCGGAGGCCACTGGCGACATCCAGTCATCGCGTCCATAGACGCGAATCTGCCCGGCAGACGCACCGGTGTACTCCGTCAGAAACGCCTGCATCATCATCGCCTTGGGCGGCAGGCGCACATCGGTCTCGGTGGCCATCACCAATTGCGCCGCCTTGGAGATCAGGAAATGTACTTCCCGGTCCTCACGCACCAGACAATCCAGCAGGCGCAGGCCATATGGCGCGCCAGAAGCGCCAGTCATGGCAACCGTAACGCGCTCCGGGCCGCTCATTCAAGCGCCTCCGCCAGCTTGCCATGCAGGCCGCCAAATCCGCCGTTGCTCATGATCACGATGTGCGTACCGGGCTGCGCCTGGCTTTTGACCTGGGCGATGATTGCCTCAAGGGAATCACAGACCAACGCAGGCACAGTGCCTCCCGCGACTGTTGCCGCCAGGTCCCAGCCCAGATTGGGCGGGGCGTACCAGACCACCTGATCCGCCTGACTCACGCTTTCCCGCAAGCCATCGCGATGCGCGCCAAGCTTCATCGAGTTGGAGCGCGGCTCGACGACCGCAATGATCGATGCATCACCGACCTTTTTGCGCAGGCCGTCCAGCGTGGTGGCGATAGCCGTGGGGTGGTGAGCGAAGTCATCATAAATAGTGATGCCGCGCACGTCGGCGACCTTTTCCATACGCCGTTTGACGCTCTTGAACGCACTGAGCGCCTGCACGCCCAGCAACGGCACGACGCCCACATGGCGAGCGGCCGCCAGCGTCGCCAAGGCGTTGGCCACGTTGTGCTGACCGGTCATGTCCCACTCGACAGTGCCTTGAAGCTCGCCTTCGAACAGCACTTCAAAACGCGAGCCGTCTTCGCTCAACAGTCGTGCCTGCCACTGACCGTTCTGGCCCGTGGTCTGTACCGGCGTCCAGCAGCCCATCTCGATGACCCGCGACAACGCCGGCTCGGTAGTCGGGTGGATTACCAGGCCTTCGCTCGGGATAGTTCGCACCAGATGGTGAAACTGACGTTCGATGGCCGGCAGATCGGGGAAGATGTCGGCATGATCGAACTCAAGATTATTGAGGATCGCTGTCCGCGGACGGTAGTGGACGAACTTGGAGCGTTTGTCGAAGAACGCGCTGTCGTACTCATCGGCCTCGACAACAAAGAACGGGGTCTCGCCCAGACGCGCCGACACGGCGAAGTTCTGGGGGATGCCTCCGATCAGGAAGCCGGGGCTCATGCCGGCGTGTTCCAGCACCCAGGCCAGCATGCTGCTGGTGGTGGTCTTGCCGTGTGTGCCGGCCACGGCCAGTACCCAGCGGCCTTGCAGCACATGGTCCGCCAGCCACTGCGGGCCAGACACATACGGCAAACCTGTGTTGAGCACATATTCAACCGCCGGGTTGCCACGCGACAGCGCGTTGCCGACTACCACCAGGTCCGGCGCGGGGATCAGTTGCACGGGATCATAGCCTTGGGTCAGCTCGATGCCCTGCGCCTGGAGCTGGGTGCTCATCGGTGGATAGACATTGGCGTCGGAGCCCGTGACCCGGTGCCCCAACTCTTTGGCGAGCACCGCCAGAGACCCCATGAACGTGCCGCAGATACCAAGGATATGAATATGCATGACCAACCTCTCAGAACATCTGCGCAGGTTAACGTAGGGGCGGTGAAATGGCACCCTGAGTTTGTCCGTCGTCTTGCGCACACGCCCCATTTCAATGCCCGGCAGATAAGCCTAAAGTCCTAGCCACGGCCGAATGCAAATGGCCTATTCTTGGACGCTCATTGTCAGCGACCCGAAAGCAGAATCGACACAGACTCCCTCACAACAAGAACCAGGAGACATACCATGCGTTACGCTCATCCCGGTACCGAAGGCGCCATCGTCAACTTCAAGGAACGCTACGGTAACTACATAGGCGGCGAGTTCGTCGCGCCGGTCAAAGGCCAGTATTTCACCAACACTTCGCCGGTCACCGGCAAGGCCATCGCAGAATTTCCGCGCTCCACTGCCGAAGACATCGACAAGGCACTCGACGCTGCGCACGCCGCCGCTGCAGCCTGGGGCTCGACCTCGGTGCAGGCCCGCTCGCTGGTCCTGCTGAAGATTGCCGATCGCATCGAAGCCAATCTGGAAGTCCTGGCCATCACCGAAACCTGGGACAACGGCAAGGCAATCCGCGAAACCCTCAACGCCGATATCCCGCTGGCCGCCGACCATTTCCGCTACTTCGCTGGCGTGCTGCGTGCGCAGGAAGGCAGCGCCGCCGAAATCGACGGCAATACCGTGGCCTATCACATTCATGAGCCGCTGGGCGTAGTCGGGCAGATCATCCCGTGGAACTTCCCGATCCTGATGGCGGCCTGGAAACTCGCCCCTGCGCTGGCTGCCGGTAATTGCATCGTGCTCAAACCTGCCGAGCAGACGCCGCTGGGCATCAGCGTGCTGATCGAACTGATCGGCGACCTGCTGCCTCCCGGCGTGCTGAACATCGTGCAGGGTTATGGCCGCGAAGCGGGTGAAGCGCTGGCCAGCAGCAAACGCATCGCCAAAATTGCCTTCACCGGCTCGACACCGGTCGGCTCGCATATTATGAAACTGGCGGCGGACAGCATCATCCCGTCCACCGTGGAACTGGGCGGCAAGTCGCCGAACATCTTCTTCGAAGACATCATGAGCGCCGAGCCAGAGTTCATCGACAAGGCCGCTGAAGGCCTGGTGCTGGCGTTCTTCAATCAGGGCGAAGTCTGCACCTGCCCGTCCCGCGCGCTGGTGCAGGAGTCGATCTATCCGCAGTTCATGGAAGCGGTGCTGCGCAAGGTCGAGAAGATCAAGCGCGGCGACCCGCTGGACACCGACACCATGGTCGGCGCCCAGGCATCCGAGCAACAATTCGACAAGATTCTTTCGTACCTGGACATCGCCAAGGGCGAAGGCGCCGAACTGTTGACCGGCGGCAAAGTGGAGAAGCTCGAGGGCAGCCTGTCCACCGGCTACTACATCCAGCCGACGCTGCTCAAAGGCAACAACAAAATGCGCGTGTTCCAGGAAGAGATCTTCGGCCCGGTGGTCAGCGTCACGACCTTCAAGGACGAAGCAGAAGCCGTGGCCATCGCCAACGATACCGAATTTGGTCTGGGCGCTGGCCTGTGGACCCGCGACATCAACCGCGCCTACCGCGTGGGCCGGGCGATCAAGGCCGGACGCGTGTGGACCAACTGCTACCACCTGTACCCGGCACACGCCGCGTTCGGTGGCTACAAGAAATCCGGCGTCGGCCGCGAAACCCACAAAATCGCGCTTGAGCATTATCAGCAGACCAAAAACCTGCTGGTGAGCTACGACACCAACCCGCTGGGTTTCTTCTAGGTATTTAGGTCCCCTGGTCAGGTTGGAACACGCCCCCTGTGGGAGCGGACCGGACGACGCTTCGCTTGTCCGCGAAGACGGTAGTTCAGACGATACCTTCCCGGAGAATCTACTGGCCCTTTCGCGAACACGTTCGCTCCCACGGCCTTCGGCCAGAATCAAAAGCGGACTTGTGTATAGCACCGAGCCCTATTGCGCGGTAACAAGAAACACATCACGCACCAACCCTGTGCATCACGCCCCGGCTTAACGCTGCGGCGTGATGCATCCTGCCCTGGACTAATCCGCTTACGCCTGCAAACTCGCACTCCCGGTCAGGATGGAGTATTAATTGCTTGCATCGCTTCCCACAGTCGTTTGAACCGGGACGTACCCGGCTCAGCGAAAGACTACGTCCGACGCAAGCAGCGCGACGTCATGGAGAATCTGTATGGCGAGCTTTTCCCACTCTGTCGGAGCGCAGACGTACCGCTTCGACAGCCTCAAAGAAGTCATGGCCAAGGCCAGTCCTGCGCGCTCCGGTGATTATCTGGCCGAAGTCGCGGCGCAGAACGACGGCGAGCGAGTCGCTGCGCAGATGGCGCTGGCGAACATTCCGCTCAAGCACTTTCTTGAAGAAGCCCTGATCCCTTACGAACAGGACGAAGTCACCCGGCTGATCATCGACACCCACGACAAACTGGCGTTTGCCCCGGTCAGTCATCTGACAGTCGGCGGCTTTCGCGACTGGCTGCTCAGCGACAAGGCCGACGAAACCAGTCTGCGCGCGCTGGCACCCGGCCTGAACCCGGAAATGGCCGCTGCCGTTTCAAAGATCATGCGCGTGCAGGATCTGGTGCTGGTGGCGCAGAAAATCCGCGTGGTCACGCGTTTCCGTAACACCATGGGCCTGCGCGGCCGGCTGTCGACACGCCTGCAACCCAATCACCCCACCGACGACCCGTCCGGCATTGCCGCCAGCGTGCTCGACGGTCTGCTGTACGGCAATGGCGATGCCATGATCGGCATCAACCCGGCCACCGACAGCACCTCGTCCATCGTCGCCTTGCTGGAAATGCTCGACGCCATTGTCCAGCGCTACGAAATCCCGACCCAGTCCTGCGTGCTGACCCACGTCACCACCTCCATTGAGGTGATCAACCGTGGCGTGCCGGTCGACCTGGTGTTTCAGTCGATCACCGGCACTGAGGCCGCCAACGCCAGCTTCGGCATCAGCCTCAAGCTGTTGCAGGAAGGCTATGAGGCGGGTCTGAGCCTGAACCGCGGCACCCTCGGGCAAAACCTGATGTATTTCGAGACTGGGCAAGGCAGCGCGCTGTCGGCCAACGCGCATCATGGCGTCGACCAGCAGACCTGCGAGACCCGCGCCTACGCCGTCGCCCGGCATTTCAATCCGTTTCTGGTCAACACCGTGGTCGGTTTCATCGGCCCCGAGTACCTGTACAACGGCAAACAGATCATCCGTGCCGGTCTGGAGGATCACTTCTGCGGCAAGCTGCTGGGCGTGCCGATGGGCTGTGACATCTGCTACACCAACCACGCAGAGGCCGATCAGGACGACATGGACACCCTGCTGACCCTGCTGGGCGTCGCGGGGATCAACTTCATCATGGGCATCCCCGGCTCCGACGACATCATGCTCAACTACCAGACCACCTCGTTCCACGACGCGCTGTACGCCAGGCAAAGCCTGGGCCTGCGTCCTGCGCCGGAATACGAAGCCTGGCTGGAAAAAATGGGCATCTTCACCCAGGCCGACGGCCGTGTGCGCTTCGGCGACAGCCTGCCGCCAGCCTTCCGTCAGGCGCTGGCGCATCTAGCATGAGTGACGAGCCGATGAACGAACTACAAGACAGCGCCGCCCCCGCCAATCCCTGGCTGGAACTGCGCCGCCTGACCCCTGCGCGCATTGCGCTGGGACGTACCGGCACCAGCCTGCCGACCTCTGCGCAACTGGACTTTCAAGCCGCCCATGCGCAGGCACGCGACGCGGTGCATCTGGCCTTCGACCATGCCGCGATCAGCGCACAACTGACGGAAAAGGGTCGTGAAACCCTGCTGCTGCACAGCGCCGCCGCCGACCGGGACAGCTACCTGCAGCGCCCGGACCTGGGCCGTCGCCTTAATGACGAATCAGCGCAGACGTTGCGCGACTACGCCGCGGCTCATCCGGGCGGTCTCGATCTGGCGGTAGTGGTCGCTGACGGCCTGTCCGCCCTGGCGGTGCATCGACATGCGGTGCCTTTCCTCATTCGCCTGGAAGAACAGGCCAGCGCCGAGGGCTGGTCGCTGTCGCCAGTGATCATGGTCGAACAGGGCCGCGTCGCCGTGGCCGATGAGGTCGGCGAACTGCTCGGTGCGAAGATGGTGGTCATTCTGATCGGCGAACGCCCCGGTCTCAGCTCCCCGGACAGCCTGGGCCTGTACTTCACTTACGCGCCAAAGGTCGGGCTGAACGATGCGCACCGCAACTGTATTTCCAATGTGCGCCTGGAAGGCTTGAGCTACGGCATGGCCGCTCATCGGCTGCTGTACCTGATGCGCGAGGCCTGCAGACGGCAGATTTCCGGGGTCAACCTGAAAGACGAGGCGGAACTGCAGACACTGGAATCAGACGGCACTGACGAGCATTCAGACAAACCCATCGGCAACTTCCTGCTGGACGGCCCTGACGCGCCACACTAGGCTCCACACTGGCTTATGCCGTTCACAGCCGCCGGGCAGATTCGCGTAATCATCCCGGCTTGCGGCATAAGCGCGGATGAACACTGCGGACTGCTCTTCCCTCCTCAAAGCTATACCGCTCACACCCCATTCAACCCCGCCGCTTATTCCGAAGCCCCTTCTGCGCATTCTGCTTCTATAATGCCGCGCAGTCGTTTCTTCCGCATGCGACCCCGGACAGGGTTCTCGCCTCAGGTGCCTTAATGGAATTCAACCCGCTCGACCTTATTCTGCATCTCGACGTTTACCTTGACCTGTTGGTGACCAACTACGGCACATGGGTCTACGCGATCCTGTTTCTGGTGATTTTCTGCGAGACCGGACTGGTGATCATGCCCTTCCTGCCGGGTGACTCGCTGCTGTTCATCGCCGGCGCCGTGGCTGCCGGTGGCGGCATGGACCCGGTCCTTCTGGCCGGTTTGTTGATGCTCGCAGCGATCTTGGGCGACAGCACCAACTACGTAATCGGCCGCACGGTTGGCGAAAAACTGTTCAGCAACTCGTCATCGCGAATCTTCCGCCGCGACTACCTGCTGCGCACCCAGGATTTCTACGCACGCCACGGCGGCAAAACCGTCACGCTCGCGCGCTTCCTGCCGATCATCCGCACCTTTGCGCCCTTCGTCGCGGGCGTCGGCAGGATGTCCTATCCGCGCTTCGTGGGCTTCAGCGTGCTGGGCTCGGTGCTGTGGGTCGGTAGCCTGGTGACCCTGGGCTTCTTCTTCGGCAACGTGCCATTCATCAAGCACAACCTGACCTTTCTGGTACTGGCAATCATCCTGCTGTCACTAGTGCCTATGGTCATCGGCGTGGTGCGCAGCCGCACCGCGCGTCCGGTCGACGCGCGCTGAATCATGTGGTCATTCAGCCACTGGCGCAGGCAGCGCACGCTGGCCCGACACCCAGTTGCTGAAGAACTATGGCAGAACGTCTGCGCACGTCTGCCGATCCTCGATGGCCTGAGCAGCGTGCAACACGCGCAACTGCGTGACGCCTGCGTGTTGTTTCTGCATGACAAACACCTCAGCGCGCTGCCGGGCGTTGATCTGGATGACGAGCAGCGGCTGTTTCTCGCCGCCCAGGCGCAGCTACCACTGCTGAACCTGGGCGAACTGAACTGGTATCAGGGTTTTCATGAAATCGTGTTGTACCCCGACGACTTCGTCAGCCCGCAGCGCCATCGCGATGCCAGCGGCGTCGAACACGAGTGGGATGGCGAGCACAGCGGCGAAGCCTGGCTGCAGGGCCCGGTGATTCTGGCCTGGCCCGGCGTATTGAGCAGCGGCGGCTGGGATGGCTACAACCTGGTGATCCATGAACTGGCCCACAAGCTCGACATGCTCAACGGCGACGCCAATGGCCTGCCGCCGCTGCACAGCGACATGCAGGTGACCGAATGGGCTCGCGTCATGCAAAGCGCGTTCGATGATCTCAACCGGCAACTGGACCATAACCCCGACGCCGAACCCGCCATTGATCCCTATGCCGCCGAAGACCCCGCCGAGTTCTTCGCCGTGACCAGCGAATACTTCTTCAGCGCGCCCGACCTGCTGCACGGCAGTTACCTGGCCGTCTACGAACAACTGAAAGCGTTCTACCGTCAGGACACCCTGGCGCGGCTTGACCTGCTGCGTCAACAGGACCCGGCTTACCGGGACAGCTGACGGCCTCCAAGGCCATGCGTGGCAACCAAAACAGAATATGCCTATAATCCGGACCACTTTATGGCGGTTCGCGCCACAATCTGTCTGTTCAACCAGGGGGGCAATGCCCAATGAGCTACAGCAAGATTCCGGCTGGTAAAGACCTGCCGAACGACATCTACGTCGCCATCGAAATCCCGGCCAACCACGCGCCGATCAAATACGAAATCGACAAAGATTCCGATTGCCTGTTCGTTGACCGTTTCATGGCCACCCCAATGTTCTACCCGGCCAACTACGGTTTCATCCCCAACACCCTGGCTGACGACGGCGACCCGCTGGACGTGCTGGTGGTAACCCCATACCCCGTTACCCCAGGTTCGGTTATCCGCGCACGCCCGGTCGGCATCCTGCACATGACTGACGACGGCGGCGGCGATGCCAAAGTTATCGCAGTGCCACACGACAAGCTGTCCCAGCTGTACGTCGACGTGAAAGAGTACACCGACCTGCCGCCGCTGCTGCTTGAGCAGATCAAGCACTTCTTCGAGAACTACAAGGATCTCGAAAAAGGCAAATGGGTGAAGATCGAAGGTTGGGGCAATGCTGACGCTGCCCGTGCCGAGATCACCAAATCGGTTGCAGCGTACAAAGGCTGATCATCGATTGGCGTTTCAGGGCACGCCACACCCGTGCCCTGAAACACGCTTCCCCCTCCTCGCTGCACCTCCCCGCACACCTCGCTCGCTGAAACCCAATCCATCTTTTTTGCAGCACGCACGTTTAAAAATGCGCCCGGCTTTTAGACATTCAATCAACAGTTCGTTAATGCCCGTATAGCGGGGGTAAACGCGCAATACCTCGTTTAGTGCCAAAAGCGCTATTACGGAATCCACCTACACGACATTCATTCCATCCGTAGTCCGGATAGCCACGCCCACCCTGGGATAACGTCGACGTCAACACCTCGTTCATTTAAACGCCCAGGCGACGCCCGTAGACTTCGCCACTATGAATACATCAGGTGATCGACTCCGCATCCTCCTTCGGGAGTGCCATCTCACAGCGACTGATTTTGCCGCCAACCGCAAAATCACGCCGCAACACGTCAATAACTGGTTCAAGCGCGGCGTGCCCATGGCGCGGATTGACGAGGTGGCTGAACTGTTGACCGTCAACGCCCGCTGGCTGCGCACCGGCGAAGGCCCCAAACACCCTAACGAATGCGCCAATGAAAACACTGGCGGCGATACCCGCGTCATCATTCATCAGGCCAGAAACGTGTCGCGCGGCGACGTGGAAATCCAGATCTTCATGGAAGCCGAATCCACCCACGGCGTCGGCAAGACCGTCCTCGCCGAAGCCCCCGGACAGAAAATCCGCCTGCCCCTGCAAGTCCTGCAGAACATGGGCATCGACCCGAAAAACTGCATGTGCGTCGCCATGGTCGGCAACAGCATGGCCGACAAGATCCAGGACGGCTCGATCCTCGGCGTCGACCGCGAACTGACCCAGGTCATCGACGGCGAAATCTACGCCCTCGAACACGGCGGCATCCTGCGCGTCCGCTACCTCTACCGCCTGCCCAACGGCGGCCTGCGCCTGCGCAGCCACAACGACGCCGAATACCCGGACGAACTGTTCAGCGCCGAAGACATCGACCGGGAGAAAATACGGATTCTGGGCTGGATATTCTGGTGGTCGACACTGAACAGCCGACGCAATGCCATGCTGCTGTTATGAGGTGTTTACGGCTGAAAAGCATTCGGGCTGGGCATGGAAGGCGAAGTTCAGTATCCTGTTCGCCATCCAGAGCACCTGACGCACTCATGCGATGCGGTGCTTGAACGGGGCATGTGATCCGTTTGCCCCGTTGCCTATTCGCGCTTCTTCAAGAGGCGCATCTGTTGAAGGCGATTGCGGTCTATCAAAAATAGATCAGAACCGCCTACGAGAAGCCGGCCACAAGCCGGCTTTTTAATGTCTGACGCTTTTTTCTTTCGTAGAGGATCGAGTCTCCACTACTTTAAGCAGCTTCCTACAAGATAAATCTTTGGAAGCACAAGGAAACGTCAATGCCTGTCCATACATACGATCAGTTCAACGGCCCATTTCGAGACTATTCCAACCAAATCGGACAGCGCACCTCAGGAAACACCCAAGAAACTCTTGCAAATAACTCATTCCTATCAGCAGCGGCTAGGCAACCTACAAAACAGAGCTGGCCGGGCTCATAACAGCTAGGATCGCGCAGGCCTTGTCAGTAGTGCACGCCTATTGAAACTGACCGCGTTACACATTGCCTATCCATAAGCCTACCTACCCGCTCTCAGTAAATGAGCTCAAGGACGTCAGCCATTAAATTCTAACCAGTTAATATGCTTAGTGGATCATGGCAGTTCATATCGCAGCATTACCACTGCCGACGCCGCATCATTTTACCTTAAGGAGAAGTGATTTCTTGGCTCTTTGACAGGCAGACCAATATTCACATAACACTTGCAGCCTCAGTGATAGCACATTAGCATCAAAGCACTCCAACCCAGCTTCCCAAGAGGGTACTAGAGAAAAATCAGGACTAAAGCCTGTTAGACAGATTCTTAGGTCAAGGAGACCACGATGTCGGAAGTAAAAAGCATCAAGGAGCAATTTTTTGTCTACCACTTGACCTCTGTTGAAAATCTGGATGGGATTTTCAAAGAGGGTCTTAAACCTCGGGCCAGCCTCACTAAATTCACTGACGTTGCAGATAACGACATAATCACGAAGCGCAAAGCTCTTGGCCTTGATTGCTACGTGCCTTTTCATTGGTTTGCTTCCAACCCATTTGATGGGAGAGTGCAGCTCAGCAGACCCCAGTCTAAATTCGTACTGATTTCAGTGTACAGATCATTCGCTAAGCAAAACCGTTGGAAGATCATACCTCGTCATCCGCTTGCCAATGATGCTATCGAGTTACTTGACTATGACGAAGGTTTTGAAAATATAGATTGGGATCTGATGGATTCTCGGGACTATCTGGACCCCGCATGTAAAAGTGTTTGCATGGCTGAATGCCTCTCCCCCTCTGCGGTACCTCCCCAGAATTTTTCCAGAATTTACGTCCCCAACAATGGGATGGAGGAGCTTTGTGCGGCTAAAATGCATGAGGCCAAACTCAAAATCCCTATCAGTGTGAATCCCGGAATGTTCCACAAATGAAGTACAGCAGTCTGAATCCAAAAAAAGCTCTAATTTGGCGTATCGTCCACCGCGATAACCTGCCTTGGATTCTGGACAACGGTCTTCATTGCGCCAGCTCCGACGTGCAAGCGCCGCAGTACGTGAACATCGGTAACGTTGACCTGATTAACAAACGCCGAAATCGCGATGTTCCTATTGCTCCAGCGGGCGTACTGTCCGACTACGTGCCCTTCTACTTCACACCGTTCTCTGTGATGATGAAAAATATTCATTCCGGTTGGAGCGTCCAGCAGCGTAGCAATGACGAGATAGTAATTCTGGTTTCAAGCCTGCCTCTCGTTGAGCAGCTTGGCCTGGCTTTCGTCTTTACCAATGCACACGCCTATCCTGACTGGACCGATTACTATAGCGAGCTGGCGAGTCTCGACCAGATCGACTGGCCTATAATCCAGAGACGAGACTTCAAGCGTGATCCTGATGATCCGCGTAAGATGGAGCGTTATCAGGCCGAAGCGCTCATTCACCATCACCTACCGATCACAGGACTCCTTGGCATCATGTGCTACGACGATGCAACGAAAGAACGTATTGAGCAAGACGTTGCCGCCAGAGGTCTGACCTTGCCTGTCCACGCGCGCCCGGGATGGTATTTCCAATGATCAGATTCACCCAAGGCAATCTGCTGGAAGCAGATACCGAAGCTCTCGTGAACACGGTGAACACGGTAGGCGTGATGGGAAAAGGCATTGCACTGATGTTCAAGGAGCGCTTCACCGAAAACTACCGCCTCTATTCGGCGGCGTGCAAGGCTGGTGAGGTAGAGACCGGAAAGGTTCACGTAACGGCAGTCAACGAACTGGACGGGCCGCGCTGGATAGTGAATTTTCCTACCAAGCGTCACTGGCGTTCCCCCTCGCAGATGGCATGGATAACTGAAGGCTTACGGGACCTGCGCCGCTTTTTGATCGATAACCAAGTCAAATCCGTAGCAGTTCCACCTCTCGGTGCTGGTAATGGCGGTTTGAAATGGGTAGAGGTCCGTGAGCAGATTGTTGATGTCTTGAGTGATCTGGATGTCGATGTACTTGTCTTTGAACCCACCGATCAATATCTGAATGTCGCGAAGCGCAGCGGTGTCGAGAAGCTGACGCCTGCACGTGCACTCATCGCCGAACTCGTTCGGCGTTACTGGGTTTTGGGCATGGAATGTAGCCTGCTTGAAATTCAGAAGCTCGCTTGGTTTCTGGAGCGTTCGATAGAACAATTGCCAAGCGCAAAGAACCCCTTGGATCTCAAATTTGTAGCCCACAAATATGGGCCATACGCCAATCGCCTTGAGCATCTGCTCGACAATCTCGATGGCAGCTACCTGCACTGCGATAAACGCATCACCGACGCCGGTATTAATGACGTGATCTGGTTTGACGAGGGCCGTAAGGCTTTTCTGCAAGCCTATCTGAAAACAGAGGCCAAGGAATATTCCCAAGCTCTGGAGCGCACCGCAGAGCTGATTGACGGCTTTGAGTCGCCTTTCGGCATGGAGCTGTTGGCGACGGTTGACTGGTTATTGAGTAAGTCGGGAGTTTCTCCAACGGTTCCGGCAGTGCGTGAAGCATTGAAACATTGGGATGGAGGCGCAGGTGCGGCGGCTCGGAAAAGCAGGCTGTTCGATGATCAAGCTCTCGGCATTGCGTTAAAGCGGTTGACTGCTAGCAATCTCAGTCCAGAGATAGCCGCCCCCTAGGTCTCATCTACGCTCTGTTTTGACTATCAAAATAGCAGTCCACTGCGAAGACAACGCTCATTTCAACTGGTCGGTTCGTGACGTTTTGCCCCGGCGTGCTGCAGCAGAGCAAAACAGTCTGCTAGGCATAGTTATCGCGTTCTACGGCGCTGTTCAGTTTGGTCATCAGCTCGCTGACCAAATCGAAGATCCGGGTAATGCGGTGCACAGAAGCGCGGGTATTTGAGATTGCTGGCTGACCAGTCCCTCAGGTTCGGGAATAACTCTTTGAGATGTCGCGTTCGGCGCTCAATCATTTTCCCTCCCCCAACCGCCTCCGTCGCGCCACCAGCGCCCTGCGCAGGGAAACATCCGCGTACTCCATAAACAGCGTTGCTAATCGATTCAGCGCTGCCTCTTCCTCTTCACCGCCCACGATTGAATCGAAGCCGAGCGCACGCTTGTTCTGTTCGGGCAGTTCTTCCCAGCTGGTCATGAGATAGGCGTACATTGCGCTGACGATTTGGCGCTGGGTCATGACATCAGGTACTGGGGCGGATGGGGTGGCGTTAGAGCGTTGCTTTAGCGCACGACATTGTGGACATAGGTTTCGCGTAAGCGACAAGCCAAGGTAAAGACGCCTACGGCGCAGCAACTGGGCTTTTCTGATTTTCATAAGACCTCCTTGAACGTGTACGTACATCCTTGAGGTCCATATCTTAATCGAAAAACCTATTTTGGGATAATCCCAAATCAGGTTTATTTAGGTAGCCGGACTATTCAGACGGCGTGCCCAAGTGAAAACCATCCATAACGCTCGCTACCAGGCGTTGCTTGATCTTTTGCTGGAAGCGCGCAACGCAGCCGGTATGACGCAAAAAGAATTAGCCGTCAGGCTAGGGCGACCGCAGTCGTTTGTCTCGAAGACAGAGAATGCCGAGCGCAGGCTCGATGTCATCGAGTTCATGGATGTGTGCCGGGGACTCGGGGCTGATCCATATGCGTTGCTCAGTAAGCTGGAATCGATGGCTCGCCCATGATCGACAATCGCGACAGCAGCGCAATGGATCTGAGCAACGCAATCGGAGCGGCACTGAAAGAAGCGCGCGAAGCGAAGGGTCTCACGCAAGAGGATTTTGTCGGGGTCAGTGGCAGGACGTATCTGTCCGAGATCGAACGCGGGTTGAAGAGCCCGACGCTTGAGAAGCTGGACCAGCTCGCGACCAGGATCGGAATTCATCCGCTTGAGCTGCTGGTCTCGTGCTATGCCAAGCAGGCTTCGATGAGTCAGCAAGCTTTGCTGGATATGCTGGATGAACGCTTGCGTAACGCGTGACGTATTTCGATACCTACACACGCCCAGCCCTCAAACCCGATAAGACTCCGCATGCGCGACCTTCCTCAGCGTGCGCCAGTACGAGCGAATGCGCTTGGCGAGGGTCGGTGAGGTGCTGAACAGTACGATGGTCGCAAAGGACACCCACCAGCCGGGGCGCAGGCAGGTCAGCAGGTATTGATTGAGCCAGATGCGCGCAATTCTCAGCCTGTAGCCCTTCGGGTCGAGACTCTGCAATTGCTCTATCGCAGAGGCCTTGTAGAGCGTAGTCAGTACGCGGCGGCTGGTCAGAAAGCGCTCCGGAAAGTCGATGCCAGCCTCGCAGTGGTTGAGGACTCTGAAGTTGCGCCTCAAGATGTTGTCCCATAATTTCAGGTTGCTCAGCCCTACCTCGCAGGGTCGCGCGAGCCGGGCCTCAATGCCCTTCCTGCGCATGACACCCAGCATGAGTGCCTGCTCGCTCACCATGCGCGCGGACGTGTAGCCAATGAAGTTGCCAAACGGATTGCGAGACGGCCTGTCGTTGAAAAGCGCGTCCCTTTCGAACAGCGGTTGCCCCCACATGGCGAGCATTGCGCCGCGCGTGCCGAATTGAACCAGATCCGATATGTGGAACAACATCGGCAACCGTTCAGGGTCGCGAATATACAGCGTCGTGGTGGTGATGGGCGTGTCGAACAGTTGTGTCTCGCCCGGCTCGGTATCATCAGACTGGCCTATGACAGCCAGTGCCGCGCTGGTCAGGTTGTGGTCGGCGCGCATTTTCATGACATAGGGTCTTGAAGCGCTCTGAATACCGCATAACGTCGATAGCAGCATGCGATTGATGTTGATCTGATTTCCGGCGTCATCGACGAAGGCACCCGGATCATCCGACATGACGATCTGGTCCGCCTTCACATCGGACGTATCTTCATGACGCCAGGTCGAAACGATGATTTCGGCCTGTGGCAGGTGCGTACGGATCGATGCGATGCAGGCGAAGATATTTCGTTTGGAACTCAGGTTGCGATACAGAGGGCCCTGAATAACCACGCTGATTTTTCTGGGATCAACGGCCACAAGATGAGGCATGTGTTTAACCTTGTAATGAGAAGCGCCTGCTACCGACGGCTAACGGCAGATCGGTCAATGGGATCTTGGAACACGCCGAAAGACGCGCAGAGCAACACGCCTCATTCGGCGCAAGACGCCGGCCAGCCTTGGAATACTCATCAGCACTCTCTCAAGACGGGTGACCATGAGCAGCCTGCCAATCTGAACCGAACGGACTGAGGCTGTTGTGCTTGCCGGTAAATTGTTGAACGAGGCATTGAGGGTTCGCGAATAAATGCCCAGGTGCATGGCGGGCACCATGATCACGAGATTTCGCTTTCGCAGCCTGGCGCTCAGATAGTTGTAACGAGCAATTTTCTGGATGAAGTCCATGCAGGTAGCCGAGTCATGCTGGCCAAAATCAATCAGCACCCAGTCGCTTTCGACTTTATCCATGTGCTGGGCAATTCTGTTCGCCACAATGCCGCTTACACCATTGTCGTGAAGAAAATCATCCAGGCAGAACAAAGCGTGTTCGGTCGATGAATCGCTGACGGGTAGTTCGGAGAGGTTGTAGCGGTCATCAATCACAAGGACGGGAACGGTCTTCCTATGCTCGTGCTGGATGCGCGCCAGCTGACAGATCAGTTGATGGCTGGCGGTACTGGAGCTCAACTGAGAAACGACGAATACCTTCACTTCGCCCCCTTGCTGTAGGACATGAAGGGGGTCGAGTTGTAGATGGCTTTCACAGCAGCCCAAAGGCTTTCAAAATAGAAACTTTTCCCGTTATTTCGATAAGCACGAACGGCCGAAATCAAAATGCCAGGGAGTGACAGAAGGTTGTGGTGAAAGTAATCATCCTGCTGACGAGCAAACCAGGTCTGCGTGCCGCGTTGACGCAACATATTGCGCACTTCGCAGCTCTGCGTGATCAGTGTCTGTTTGGCCAGCGCAGGGTCTGTGAGGAAGCGATTGACCAGAAACTCCTGACGCGTACTCGGTAGCTGGTCGAGCAAGACGAGCTTTTCGAAGTCGTCGATAAACTCTCTGACCGTCTCACTGTCGTTTTTGAAGGTGGACTGCTGAACTACGTTATCGATCAGTTCGATCCAGGCTCGAACAGAGACGTGATCAAGACCGGTTGGAATGACGACCGCCGACGGGTTGGCCAGGTATTTGTCAGCAAATTGCCGCAATCTGGCCAGCGCGGTCTCGGCAGACAGGTTCAAAAGAGGTTTCTTTTCCAGCAGGGACACATAACAAGGCCCCGATACGCCGAGACATCCGTCAACGGATTCGACCGGAGCATTGCCACCCAGCAGCGCCCGGGAGGTCACTGACTGAGTGATGCCGAAAGGGTTGATCCGGTTCGGAATACCCGCGCGAGACGCTCGCAATGCATGCTCGATGTCTTCGTATTCCACCCAGTGCAGGGACTCGTCCAGCGGCCAGGCATTCCATACGTCCTTGCGACAAATGTAGAGACTGCCTGTCGGGTAACTTGCATCGCTGTTGTAGCGCATCGGGCTGGCGAAACAGAACCCGGTCCGGTCGACGTCCGGGAATATTGAAGGCGCAATGGACTGGGCATTACCGCTGGTGCGGTGCAGCCCCAGCAGCCCCTGCGCGACCTCGTCCATAGCCATGCCGTAATCCGAGTAACGCCGCGGATGCATGCTGATTCGGTTATCGAAGAACATGCTTTGCAAGGTCATCAACGGATAGCGCGGACCAAAGCGGCGGACAACTTCCCCGAAGTGTTTTGGCAAAAAGACGCGGTCATGCAGGATCACCAGATTGCTGTGCCTGGCCTCCAGCGCGAGACGGTTTTTCTTCTTGCAGATCTGCACGGGCGGGGCCGTGATGTCCTCCCCCACGATGCGGACCTTGTCGAAATAGGCGAAGTTAGTTCCCGGCGTGCCGCACAGCAGTATCTCCTTGTGCGGGATGTCAATTTCCAGAATGCGCTTCACGACGGCATTGAGAACGGTGGCGTCGCCTGGACCGACAGGAATGCCGAAGGTCCAACTGTCGAGATCGTCGTTCGATTCCGCAGTCAGCCTGGACACTTTCTTGTAAGTGACCGAGCTGGCCGAACGCGCAATGACCTTGAGCGAGCCGGCGAAGTAATCACGATCCAGATAACACTCGATAGGCGAGTCTTCGATGACCGTGATTTTTTCGCCAACATTCAGAAAGTGCGCACCATCCCAAAGCAACAGCGGAGCCAGCGGTGAATCACTCTGGACACCATAAAAACAGTAGCTACCTGACCCATACAGACACAACGGACGCTGTGCGGCATGCAGTTTCCTGATCACCCGTTCAGGCTTGCGAAACGGATGCGCGCGGAACGAGATCAAGCTGGAACACTCATGGGGCAGCAGTAGCCCAACCGGGAGGCTGCGCAGACTGCCAGCCGCTATGTAACCGAGGCTTGGGTGATGCTGCAGATGGGTCGTTTTCATGGTCAGACGACGTACTTGTCAGCAAGCGCACCCGGCACCTTCACGACAACGGTGGTCGCATCGGTGAGCGCTTCGAACGCCGTGATGTCGCCCGGTTCCAGAACGATGATGTCGCCGGCATGCCAGACCTGATCGCGCATGTTGACCGACCCGGCGATGAGCACGGTTATCTCGGTGGCGACCTTGTGGTAATGAGCCGCTTCCTTTTCACCTGCCTTGTAGGTCTTGACCCCGACCTCACAGGACTCGGTACTGAAAACTGCAGGTTCGAATCCGCCCACGAACCAGCCTTTGACCATGTCTTCCAGTCTGGCCGTTTTCATCGCATTTCTCCTGCTTCGAAAGCGTGGAGCTGACTGTCGGTTTTCAATGGCCGGTACTGATTGGGTTCGATCCGGTAGACGCCGATCCTCTTCTGCAACAGCACCAGCTCATTAAGGGCGGGGGCTATGTAGAAGTTGTCGTTGACCCTGGCGTCCTTGCGAATCATCTCCTTGGCCGCCGATACGAACAGCGAGCCGGACTTGAACCAGTACACACCTGCAATGGCGTTTGAGCTGATCGGATTTTTTTCAGCAGCTTCGATAACCCGGCAGTCGCTATCCAGGCGCGCGAATGAATAACGAGGGTGCAGAGAATTGAAGATGACCACTCCGGCATCCTCATGACTTTGCCGAAACGCACGCACTACATCCTGCAGCTCGATATCCAGAAAATCGCTGACACTGAGAATCAGCAGTTCGTCATCGTTGTCGATTTCTTCACTCGCCAGAAGCGCCGTGCACGCCGCGCCCCGGGTGATGTTGTGAACCGGCAGAACACTGGCCGACGGGTGCATCTGCGGGACCATGTTGCGAAGGTGCAGCCGGGCGATATCGTGGTTCGAGAATGTGCAGATCATCCTGCGCGGCTGAAGTATTGCGCAGTTATCTATCAGTTTATGAATCAATGGCTTGCCGTTGTATTCGCACAGGTAGTGCGGGTACTCGCCCTCATCGTGCGGCGCCTCTGACTGCCTGCCGGTCAGAAGGATGATGTTCAGCGCGCTCACAGGACTGCCGCCTTTTCGAAGTTGATCTGCTCGACTTTGCCAAGAATGTTATTGAGGTTTACATCGCAGGTTTCAGCCACGACCAGCACATGTGCGCCGGAATCTCTCGCGGCCCTGATGCCATTCTCGTTGTCCTCGACGATCAGGCACTCTTCAGGCCGAAGACCCAATTGGCTGATGGCCTTGGTATAGATGTCCGGCGCTGGCTTGGCATGCCTGACGTCTTCGTTGGAGAGCCGCAGATCGAGGTATCGGTCGAGATCTGCCCTGTTCATCATGACCTCCACGGTGTTGCGAATGGAGTTGGACGCCACTGCCAGCTTGTAACCCAGCGTTTTCAGTGATGACAACGCGTATTGATGCACAAAGGTCGGTTTGCACTGGGCGTAAACGATCTCCATGGTGTACTGCTGTTTCATCTCGTTGATGAAGGCGTGCAACGCAACCGGCAGGTCGCGTTCGACACTCAGCATGTCGAGTTTGCGCGAGGTGGGCAGACCGTCGTAGGCGGTGAGGTGTTCGTGGCGACTGATGTTGTAACCGAACAGGCTGAGCGCTTTGTTCAATGCGTCGTAATGCCATTCTTTGGCGTCGATAAGGACACCGTCCATATCGAAAATCACTGCCTTGATCATGATTGCCTCACGTGAAGAAAGTGGCTGCGTCTGCGGGAAGATCAGTGCACAGCGTCAAACGGTCCTGCGACCTGAACTTGAGCAATTGCTGCCACAGGGCGTCATGACCACGCCCGTGCAATTCGGGTGACACCACACAAATTCGCTTGCCCAGGGAAAGAAGATCGCCAATGACCTGATTGGAGAACCACTCACCCTCAAAACCGTCAAGCCAGACGCCTGCAGCCTGTTCAAGCCAGGCAGGCGAAGGCTCAACGTCGCTGAGACGGGTGTAAGTGATGAGGTTGGCGTTGAGGTAACTGCGCATGTCCGGAACCGCCATATCGAAGGCGAACCAGTTGGTATGGCCGTACCGCGCGAAGGTTTCAGCGAGAGCCTGCGCCAGGCCATCCGCCTTGACGTTGATGGCCAGAGGCAGGTTGCGGTCCGCCATGATGTCGAGCAGGCCGTCCAGCGTCAGCTCGCCGCCCGCGGGCATGTCGTGGGAAATAACCAGCTGGCCAGCCACATCACGGACATCGGTTTCGGTGCCGAAGCCAAGGTCGAATGATCGATGAAAAGCTTCGGGCAGATTGCGCTCTGGCCTTTGCAGCCAATAGCCGCGATGGCTGATGATCTGCATGTCAGGCCTCTTTTACCGAGGCTGCCTGCCTGCTCAGCGGCAACGACAGGAACTGGTTGAGGTCTGCCGGGATGCCCAGGCCATACATGCCATGACCTTCTGCACCAATGCTGTAATGAATGACCCTGGCGCCCTGCCCGATGAGCTCGTTGTAAACCGGTGCGACATAGAACTCACCATTGACGCGAAGATCTTTCGCGACCATCGCCTCGATGGCCGATATCAGTTGACCTGCATGGCGAAAGTTATAGATGCCGACAGTGGCCTCGTCAGAGATAACCTCTTTTTCCACCACACGGTCGATCAGGCCTGCTGCACTGAAGCCCACGAACGACCATTTCGGATCGCTGGCTTTCATGGTCATGATCAAGCCCTCTGCATCGCTCTCGTTAATTACCTGCAGATAGGCGTTTATATCCACATCGACGTACTGGTCGCTGTTGGCAATCATCACTTGCTGGCTGTCGTCGAGCAGGTGCCTCGCTGCATACACCGAGCACGCAGCGCCCCCGGTCAGGCCGCCGAGTTCGACGATCTCGCAGCCGGGCGCCCAGGTACGCAGTTTTTCCCTCAGCCCGTAACGGGCGACCTGTTCCGCCTGACAGATAAAGATGAATCTGTGCGGGCACTCCGGCGTCAGGTTGTCGATCACGACCTTGATCATCGGCACACCATGTACAGGGATCAACGGTTTGGGATCGGTGTAGCCCGCAACCGCAAAGCGACTCCCGGCCCCGGCCATCGGAACGATAATTTGCAACATGGAAATACCTTTATGAATGGGGTGATGGCCAAGATGATTGGAAGCATGGCATCGCGAAACAATGAATCAGTAGTAACCGTGCTCGGTCATCCGGCCACGATCGAGCGTCAAGTAACGCTGGCAAAACTCTTTACCTTCTTCTACTGCGTGGGTAACAAGAATCAAGGCCATACCGTCATCCTGCATCATGCGAATTCGTTCGTGGCATTTGCGCTTGAACTCTTCGTCCCCTACCGCAAGAACTTCGTCAGCCAGTAATGTCTGAGGCTCTACATGAACGGCGACTGAAAAACCCAGCCTCATGTACATGCCTGACGAATAGTTCTTTACCGGCGTATCGATGAAGTTTCCCAACCCGGAAAAATCGACAATCTCGTTGAAACGCGAACGCACTTCCTTGTTACTCAATCCAAACAGGCTGGCATTGAGGTAGATATTTTCCTCGCCGGTCAGTTCAGGGTGAAAACCCACCCCTATTTCGATTAGCGGTGCCACCCGACCCACGCTGGTCAGACGCCCACTGGTGGGCACAAGAATGCGTGAGACCAATTGCAACAAAGTACTTTTACCTGAACCGTTATGCCCCACCAGTGCAAGCGACTCACCTTTGTGCAAGGTGAACGATACATCGCTGACTGCCGTGAATGTTTCGGCACGCTCACGATATTGAGCGTCAAACAGCCCCAGAAACTTCTTCTTCAAACCACCCCTGTTGTGGCGCAGAACAAACTGTTTGGTGAGGTTTTCTGCCTTGATGACGACGCGACTCATAGATACTCCACCACGTTGTCCACCTTCCTGAACATCAACAGGCCCACAAGCAACGACGCAGCGCCCATGAACACGCACAGCAGCAGATCACAGGTCTCCGGAACGACTCCGGTGTGCAGAATGCTGGTGAAAGTGTTGAAGTACAGGCCTATCGGGTTATAGGCCGCAATGCGGGCGATACCGTCGGGCAGAGATGAGGTCACCCATACGATGGGTGTGAGCCAGAACAGCAAGGGTAGAAACACGTCGATGAAGTGCTTGGCATCCCGTACGGTGACCTGAATGACACTGAGCGCCAGACCAAAGCCCATGATCAATGCCATGAATGCGATCAGCACAATCGGATAAAACAACAGCGCACGCGAAAAGACGCCACCGAGCATGGCAAATAGCGATGCATAGACGAGCATGCAGCCGGCCCAGAAAACAACGATTGCCAGCGCACCGGAAACGGGTAGTAACAGACGGGGAAAACGCAACTTTCGAATGAGGTTGCCGTTATTGATCAGCCACTCTCCGCTTTGCGAAACAATTTGTGCCAGAAGCATCCAGTGGACAACACCTGTCACCAGGTGCAGCGCGAAGCGATCCTGACTACTGGGCAGAATATAGGTGAACACCGTGTAATACGTGAGTGTTACAACCAGCGGATTGCCCAATGACCAGACAAAGCCCAACGTTGCGCCCATGTAACGGATTTTTATTTCCTTGGAAACAAGATTGATGATCAGGTCACGCCACTTCATAACGCCCGGACTGCAAAAAGACGGCATACGGTATCCAGCTATTAATAGGTAAATCAGAGAGAGCGACTTTGACAACCAAGATCATAAATGGCTAACCTTATGGCCTCATGCTGCGAACACATGTTCTCTTCTTTTACCCAGCCACAGCTATAGGACGCCGCCTTAGTTGCTGTAGGAATATTCCACAAACTCCCAGCGGTAGCGAAATGAGCCCCTCGCCACACTCGTTCACGATCGCAAGGCACTTCCCTGCACGCGCGTTGATCTATAACGTCGATGGTCCTTTGCAACACGACCGGTCCAGCGATCACCCTTGAACAAGCGAGGCTCCTCATGACCCAAACGTCCTACACCCCGCCGAAGGTCTGGCAGCAGGAAACAAAAGCGGGCGGCACGTTCGCCAGCATCAACCGGCCCGTTGCCGGCCCCACGCACGACAAGGTGCTGCCGGTCGGCAAGCACCCGCTGCAGCTTTATTCGCTGGCCACCCCCAACGGCGTGAAGGTCACGATCATGCTCGAAGAGCTGCTGGCGCTCGGGCACAGCGGCGCGGAATACGATGCCTGGCTGATCCGCATCTCCGAGGGCGATCAGTTCTCCAGCGGCTTTGTCGAGATCAACCCCAATTCCAAGATCCCGGCATTGCTGGATCGAAGCCATGAAACACCTGTTCGTGTATTCGAGTCCGGCTCTATCCTGCTGTACCTGGCAGAGAAGTTTTCCAGCTTCCTGCCCGCCGACCCGGCAGGCCGTACCGAAACGCTGAACTGGCTGTTCTGGCAGATGGGCGCTGCGCCGTATCTGGGTGGTGGTTTCGGGCATTTCTACGCCTATGCGCCCGAAAAACTCGAATACCCCATCAACCGCTTCGCGATGGAAGCCAAGCGCCAACTCGATGTGCTGAACCGTCGCCTGGGCGAGCACCGCTACCTGGCCGGCGACACCTACACGATTGCCGATATCGCGGTCTGGCCATGGTATGGCGCGCTGGTGCAGAACAAGGTGTATTCGGCTGCCGAATTCCTCTCGGTACACGAATACCCGAACCTGATTCGCTGGACAGAAGAAATCGCCGCACGCCCTGCCGTTATCAAAGGCCAGAAGGTCAATCGCACCTGGGGCGAAGAAGCCGATCAGGTTCCAGAGCGGCATCAGGCGTCCGATCTGGATAAATAAGGCACACGTCAAGTCCTTCGCGGACAGAAACCTGATGCTACAAACCCACAGGAAACTCTGGAACAGAACGTCCTGATCTGCACGTAAAGTAGCCGACCTTAGCCACCGCCCAAGGACGCGCCTTTATGAGCCGAACAACTGTTCTTCCAGACTTTCGCTTGCAATCGCCCATCAGGTTGCCACGCAGTGGAGTACTTTCAGTATGAGTACTCCCAACACACCGCATACGCCTGTACATGATCGCTTTGATGAAGTGCTCGCCATGATCCGGAGCGCTCGACAGCAGGCCGCACAAGCGGTGAACACCCAATTGATCGAGCTTTACTGGCAAGTCGGCGCTTACATCAGTCGCAAGCTTGAAAACGCTGAATGGGGTGACGCGGTGGTCACCCAGCTTGCAGAGCATCTGGCCACCACCCAGCCAGGACTGCGTGGTTTCACGCGCAGCAACCTTTTTCGCATGCGTCAATTCTATGAGATTTACCGTGCAGAAGAGAAAGTCGCGCCACTGGCGCGACAATTATCCTGGTCACATAACCTGATCATTTTCAGCCAGAGCAAGCGTCCTGAAGAACGCGAGTTCTACCTGAAAATGGCAACTCAGGAAAAGTGGTCAAAACGCGAACTTGAGCGCCAATTCAAGAACGCTCTATTCGAGCGCACTGTCACCCAGCCAGCCAAAGCCTCGGCGATGCTCAAGGAAAACCGGCCGGCCGCACTGGATATATTCCGTGATGCCTACATGGTGGAGTTTCTGGAGCTGCCACCGGGGCACGCCGAGGCGGACCTGCATGGCGGCTTGTTGAAACGCCTGAGGGACTTTCTGATCGAGCTAGGCCGCGATTTCTGCTTTGTCGGCTCCGAGTACGCGTTGCAGGTCGGCGGCCAGGACTTTGCTCTGGATCTGCTGTTTTTCCATCGAGGCCTCAATTGCCTCGTTGCCATTGAGCTCAAGGTCGGCCGCTTTGAGCCCGAATACCTCGGCAAACTGGACTTCTACCTGGAAGCGCTGGACCGCAACGAACGCAAACCCCATGAAAACCCGGCCATTGGCGTCTTACTCTGCGCCAGCAAAAACGACGAAGTCGTCGAGTACGCTCTGAACCGCTCGCTTTCACCCGCGTTGATTGCCGAGTACCAGACCCGCCTGCCGGACAGACAGTTACTGCAAGCGAAACTGCATGAATTCTACGCAAGCGCTGTGTTGAACGATCAGTGATACCTGCCAGGCGCACGATGCATTACGCTTGCGGGTACCAGCGCCGCAGCCTGCAAGCCTTTTCCACCCGGAGCCTCCAATGCCGCAAGCCAAAGACCCTCGTGCCCACACCGCCCTGTCGCAAAGCGGACGCAGTGCCAGCAGCGGGCCCGGGATTGCGGTCAACCCACCCGTCGTACGCCTCAGTACAGTGCTGTTCGACAGTCTGGAAAGCTTGCGGCAGGCGGAAATTCGCACCGCGGGGCCTGAGCGCTCGCTGACTTACGGTGCCAACGGCAACCCGACTGCGTTTGCCTTGCAAGACCTGATCTCCGAGCTCGAAGGCGCACACGGCACCTGCCTGTACCCGACCGGGCTGGCCGCAGTGGCGCAGATGTTTCAATCGTTTCTGCGTCCCGGCGATCATGTCCTGATGACCGAATCGGTCTATGGCCCTGTTCGGCGGCTGGCGAAAACCATGCTGACCGCCTTCGACATCCAGTTCGATTTCTACGCGGCCGACGGCAGTAACGTGGAATCGCTGATCAAGGCCAACACCCGGATGATCTATGCCGAGGTGCCCGGCTCGCTGACATTCGACATGTGTGACCTGCCTGCCCTATCACAGCTGTGCAAAGCAAGGAATCTGCTGCTGGCTGTGGATAACTCCTGGGGCTCGGGAGTGTTGTTCAAGCCGCTGGAGCTGGGCGCGGACATTTCGCTGATGGCCCTGACCAAGTACGTGGCCGGCCACTCCGACGTCATGATGGGCAGCGTCAGCACCACCGAAGCGCACTGGCATGCCCTGAAAACCATGAACACCGCCGTGGGCAATACCGTCAGCCCCGATGATGCCTATCTGGTGCTGCGTGGTGCCCGCAGTCTGGCGGCGCGCATGGCCATGCATGAGCGTCACGCGCTGCAGATCGCACAATGGCTGCAGGTCCAGCCCCAGGTTGCCCGCGTGCTCTATCTCGCGTTGCCGGACGATCCGGGCCACGCGATCTGGAAGCGCGACTTCCACGGCTGCAACGGCTTGCTCAGTTTTGAATTCAATACCACCGACCGGCAGGTGCTGGATCGCTTTACCGGCGCGTTGAAACTGTTCGGCGTCGGCTACTCCTGGGGTGGGTTTGAAAGCCTCATCACGGAAGTCGAACAACACGGTCCTGACCGCGGCGCTGGCCCGATGCTGCGGCTGCAGGTCGGCCTGGAAAGCCCGGAAGACCTGATCGCAGACCTGCGCAACGGATTCGCGGCAGGTTGAACCCGACAGGCGCTTGAAGAGCGCGGCTCCGTCGTCGCAATTTGCCCAGACGCCCTCGCTCTGCTAGTGTCGCGCGGTTTAACCTCTACCGGAAATGCCCCCATGGCCCGCAAGAAAGCTGCACTGGATTTCGAACAGTCACTCGCTGATCTGCAAGCGCTGGTAGAGCGGCTGGAGAATGGCGAGTTGTCGCTGGAAGACTCCCTGACCGCCTTCGAGCAAGGTGTACGCCTGACCCGCGACTGCCAGAGCGCCCTCACCCAGGCCGAGCAGAAGGTTCAGGTGCTGCTGGAACGCGATGGCGAGCTGAGCGAAGAGCCGTTCGACGATGCGGAACTCCCCGAATGATCGCGAGCTATCAAGCGCAAAGCCAGACTCGCGTCAACGCAGCACTCGACGGGCTGTTCAAGGCTCCGGGCCCTGAGCTCGAACGCCTCTACGAAGCCATGCGCTACAGCGTGATGAACGGCGGCAAGCGCGTGCGCCCGCTGCTCGCGTATGCCGCCTGCGAAGCACTGGGCGGTGTAGCCGAGGATGCCAACGGCGCCGCCTGTGCCGTTGAACTGATTCACGCCTACTCGCTGGTACATGACGATTTGCCGGCAATGGACGACGACGACCTGCGTCGCGGCCAGCCGACCACGCACAAGGCCTTCGATGAAGCCTGCGCAATCCTCGCCGGTGACGGCCTGCAAAGCCTGGCCTTCACGGCCCTGCTCGCCCCCCACCTGACGTCACGCGATGCCGAGACGCGTCTGCAGATGGTTACCGCCCTCGCGACTGCGGCCGGACCGGCAGGCATGGTGGGTGGTCAGGCTATCGATCTGGGTTCCGTGGGGCTGAAGCTCGATCAGGCCGCGCTGGAATACATGCATCGCCACAAGACCGGTGCATTGATCGAAGCCAGCGTCCGGCTTGGCGCACTGGCCAGCGGTCACGCCGATCAGCCGCGACTCGATGCTCTGCAGGTCTACGCGCGTGCGATCGGCCTGGCTTTTCAGGTTCAGGACGACATTCTCGATGTCGAAAGCGATACCGCGACCCTCGGCAAGCGCCAGGGTGCCGACATCGCCCGCGACAAGCCGACCTACCCGGCGCTGCTGGGCCTGGAAGCGGCCAAACACTACGCACTGGAACTGCGTGATCAGGCGCTGCAGGCGCTGAGCCCGTTCGATGCCGCCGCAGAGCCGTTGCGCCAGTTGGCACGCTACATCGTCGAACGTCGCCACTGACAACTGTCACCCGAACCGGAAAATCCGCTGAATCAACCACGCTTTATCGTGGTCTCAGTCATTACACATGTCAGTCGGCAGATCATCCGCCGACTCACTTCATGGGCAGCGTACGATGCATAAGGTAAACTGCCGCCTCTTTTACTTATAACGATTCGCCTGATGCCCACGACGTTCAAAGAGATCCCCCGCGAGCGCCCGGTCACGCCGTTGCTCGACCGAGCCGATACCCCGCACGGCCTGCGCCGTCTGGGCGAAGCCGAGCTGGAAACCCTGGCCGATGAGCTGCGCCTGGAATTGCTGTATTCCGTTGGCCAGACCGGAGGGCATTTTGGTGCCGGTCTCGGGGTCATCGAGCTGACCATCGCGCTGCATTACGTTTTCGACACCCCGGACGACCGTCTGGTGTGGGACGTGGGTCATCAAGCCTATCCGCACAAGATCCTCACCGGCCGTCGCGCGCGCATGTCCACCCTGCGCCAGAAGGACGGGGTTGCGGCCTTTCCGCGTCGCAGCGAAAGCGAGTACGACACCTTTGGTGTCGGGCACTCCAGCACCTCGATCAGCGCCGCGCTGGGCATGGCGATTGCCTCGCGCCTGCAGGGCAGCGAGCGCAAATCGATTGCCGTGATCGGCGACGGAGCGCTGACTGCCGGTATGGCCTTCGAAGCGCTGAACCACGCGCCGGAAGTGGCCGCCGACATGCTGGTGATCCTCAACGACAACGACATGTCGATCTCGCGCAATGTCGGCGGGCTGTCGAATTACCTGGCCAAGATTCTTTCCAGCCGCACCTACAGCAGCATGCGTGAAGGCAGCAAAAAGGTGCTTTCGCGCCTTCCCGGTGCTTGGGAAATCGCGCGGCGCACCGAGGAGTACGCCAAAGGCATGCTGGTCCCGGGCACGCTCTTCGAAGAGCTGGGCTGGAACTATATCGGTCCTATCGACGGCCACGACCTGCCGACCCTGATCGCCACCCTGCGCAACATGCGTGACCTGAAGGGCCCGCAGTTTCTGCATGTGGTGACCAAAAAGGGCAAGGGGTTTGAACCGGCCGAAGTCGATCCGATCGGCTATCACGCCATCACCAAGCTCGAGCCGCTGAATGCGCCTGCCGCGCAGAAAAAGATCAGCGCACCGAAATACTCCGGCGTGTTCGGCCAGTGGATCTGTGACATGGCCGACGCTGACGCACGCCTGGTTGGCATCACGCCTGCGATGAAGGAAGGTTCGGATCTGGTCGCGTTCAGCGAACGCTTCCCCGAGCGCTACTTCGACGTGGCCATTGCCGAGCAACACGCAGTGACCCTGGCAGCCGGTATGGCCTGCGAAGGCAGCAAGCCGGTGGTGGCGATCTATTCGACCTTCCTGCAACGTGGCTACGATCAGTTGATCCACGACGTCGCGGTACAGAACCTCGACGTACTGTTCGCCATCGACCGCGCCGGGCTGGTAGGCGAAGACGGCCCGACTCACGCAGGCAGCTTCGACCTCTCCTACCTGCGCTGCATCCCCGGCATGCTGGTGATGACGCCGAGCGATGAAAACGAACTGCGCAAGCTGCTCAGCACCGGTTACCTGCATACCGGCCCTGCGGCAGTACGCTACCCACGCGGCACCGGCCCTAATGCGGTGATCGAGGCCAATCTTGAACCGGTCGAGATCGGCAAGGGCGTTGTGCGGCGTCAGGGCCAGGGCGTTGCGATACTGGCGTTCGGCGTGCAACTGGCCGAGGCGTTGGTGGTGGCCGAGAAGCTCGACGCAACAGTGATCGACATGCGCTTCGTCAAACCACTGGACGAAGCCTTGGTGAGCGAAGCTGCCGCCAATCACGAGTTGCTGGTCACACTGGAAGAAAACGCCGTCATGGGCGGTGCCGGTGCTGCGGTCAGCGAGTTCTTGGCCCGCGCCAATATCCTCAAGTCGGTATTGCACCTGGGCCTGCCGGATGTCTACGTCGAGCACGCCAAGCCTGCGCAGATGCTCACCGAGTGCGGCCTGGATGCCCAAGGGATCGAAGCCGCGATCAACGAGCGACTGGCGCTGATTGGCTGACTGCCAGAGGTTCCTCATGCGCCTGGCGTGAGGAACGATCATCACCCGTCTTCGTGCAGCAATCCTGATAACATGCTGCGCACTTCGACACTGCCGCGATGCCAGCCGATGCCTCATGTGACCCGCTCCGCCTCCACGCCTGAATTGACCTCGTTGTTCGCCGCCTTGCAGCAGCACTTCATGCAGGTCGTCGTTCCGTTGTGGCAGGGTCCTGGCTGGAACGCGCAACTGGCATTGCCCTACGAAGCACTCGACGCCAGCGATCAACCGTTGCCGCCGCAACGCTATCGCGCCATGGCCTGTGCGCGTCAGCTGTTTCTGTTTTCCAGCCTCATCGATCACGCACAAGTGCCAGATGCACGGGCGCGGGCCGGTGAATTGTTCCGATCTCTGCAACAGCACTTCCACGATGCCGAGCATGGCGGCTGGTTCTACAGCATCGATCCACAGGGCAAGCCGCTGGATCGCCGCAAGGACCTCTACACCCACGCCTTCATTATTTTTGCCTGCGCGCATTACTGGGCGAAAGTGCAGGACCCGCTGGCAGAGTCGGTGCTCAACGCAGCGCTCAACGTTATCGCCGAACGCTTTGCCGACGAAGACGGGCTTTACGAGGCGCAGCTCGATGAAGACTGGTCGGTATTGGGCACCGGACCGTTGCAAAACCCCTTGATGCACCTGGCAGAGGCCTTTCTGGCCACCCTGTCGGTGCGTGCCGACCCTGCCACGCAAGCGGCACTGGACGCGCTGGTTATCCACATGCAGCGCCGTTTCGTCGATACGGCAACCGGCGTGATGCTGGAGAAGCCTCTGGGCGCTGTGGATAACTGGTACGAGCCAGGTCATCAATTCGAATGGTTCTTCCTGCTGCAATCGTCGCCGGAACTGCACGGACGCGAGCTGCATGAATCCATGACCCGCGCGTTCGCCTACGCCCAGGCGCAGGGTGTCGATCCACACAGCGGGGCGGTGACGGCGATGCTGGCGCTCGATGGTACGGTGCGCGATGCCACCCAGCGTATCTGGGCCCAGGCGGAATACCTGCGGGCCATGGCCCTGCGCCCGGACTGCGAGCTGGCCTTGACTGAGCAGTTGTCGGCCTTCGAGCAGCGCTTTCTGCATGCCAAGGGCTGGAACGAGTGCGTCGAGCCCGATGGCAGGGTCAGCCGCAGCGACATGCCGTCGACCACGCCCTACCACTTGGCCACCTGCTACATCGGCCTGGCGGATTTCGTCGAAAACCGCTTCGTCAGCGCATTCCCGCCGCCAACGCCGGCAGACAGCTGATCGGGCCCCAGCTGCGCGGCCCGATCAGCACGTCAATCAACCGCGGTTGCGATCAATCGCAAAGCCGGCCCAGGTCTGGCTGACCGGCATCAGTTCCAGGCTGTTGATATTGACGTGGGCTGGCGTGTTCATGATCCAGAAGATGGTGTCGGCGATGTCCTGAGGCTGAATCGGCTCGGCACCTGCGTAGGTGGCGTCGTACTTGGCCTGATCGCCACCGAAACGCACCAGCGAAAACTCGCTCTCGCACAACCCCGGCTCAAGGTTGGTGACGCGCACGCCCGTGCCGATCAGATCGTTGCGCAGGTTCAGCGAGAACTGCCCGACAAAGGCCTTGGTGCCGCCGTAGACGTTACCGCCCGGATACGGGTAGTTACCGGCGACCGACCCCAGGTTGACGATGCTCGCGCCGCGACCATGCGCGATCAGGCGTGGCAGCAGCAGACGCGTGGTGTAGACCAGACCTTTGACGTTGGTATCGATCATGGTGTCCCAGTCATCCAGATCGCACTTGGGTGCAGGATCGATTCCCAGCGCCAGGCCGGCATTGTTGATCAGCCCGCGAATGCTGCCGAACTCTTCAGGCAAACCTGCGATGCCGCTCTCCATCGCCTTGCGGTCACGCACATCCAGCACCAGCGTATGCACCTTGGTCTGCTTCGACAGCTCGGCGCTCAAGGCATCCAGACGGTCCTTGCGTCGACCGGTCAGCACCAGCGACCAGCCTGCCTCGGCGAAACGGCGGGCACACGCCTCGCCAAAACCGGAAGTGGCGCCCGTGATGAATACAGTGGAAGTCATTTCATTCTCCTGACATGGCGCAAAAACAGCGCTGCCTGTTAATAAGTTTCTGGCAAGGGCAGCAGAATGCCCGCCAGCGGGACATCGATGCAACAACCGAGTGTATTTGTACAAAAAACAACCAACCCGAAGCAAGCCTTGCGCCACGGGCCTCACAGACACTTTTGCCCACCTTATCCACAGTCAGACCCACAATCTCTGGGGGCAAGTCAGTGACGCTGCACGTCACGTGTTTCGGGGCCTGCAGCGTATCAGGCGAAGTTTTTTCCTTGACTTTGCCCGACACCGCCAAGAGGTCGCCAAGCGTCAGAAAACGGTGATGGCCTGTAGCCCAGACCCTATAACGTCCGGGGCAGTCTTTCCAAGGCTTGTTAACAGACTTATCCACAGGCTGTTAACCTGAAAAAGCTGTATGAACGACCAGCCTCGATGCTGTTGACAAACGCCCCGTAAAGTTGGCCGAAAACCTCTGTACGAAATTTAACCACTCTTCTACAGGCCTTATGCATAAAGGGCTGCAGGCAAATACTCCCAAGTTATTAACAGCCGATTCCACAGTAAACCTGAACAAGTCAAAACGGTGACAAAACAATCATTTGCAGCGGTTTTATGTCGCACTTATGAGACGCGCCAAAATTGTTTTCCACAATTCCATACGACCGCGCCCCGGATGTTTGAGCATCCGGGGCGCGCGAAGAAAACGGCAGGGTTTTGACGAATTCAGTGCCCGCCCAGATAAGCGTTCCTTACCTCTTCATTTACCAGCAATTCCTTCCCGGTGCCGGACAGTCGAATCTCGCCATTGACCATGACATAGGCCCGGTCAGACAGCTTGAGCGCATGGTTGGCGTTCTGCTCGACCAGGAATATCGTCATGCCCGTGGCTGCCAGTTCACGCAGGGTCGAAAAGATCTGTTTGACGATGATCGGTGCCAGGCCCAGGCTTGGCTCATCGAGCAACAGCAGCTTCGGACGACTCATCAGCGCGCGGGCGATGGCGAGCATTTGCTGCTCGCCTCCGGACATGGTCATGGCGCGCTGATTGCGACGTTCCTTGAGCCTGGGGAACAGCTCGAACATGCGCTGCATGTCTTCGGCCGAATGCTTGTCGCCAATCGGAATGGTGCCCATCATCAGGTTTTCCTCGACCGACATGTCGGGAAAGACCCGCCGCCCTTCCGGCGACTGCGCAATGCCGTTGGAGGCGATGTAATGCGAGGACTTCTGGGTGATGTCGGTGCCCTGATAGATGATCTGCCCGCTGGCCGCGCGCGGCTGACCGAAGATCGACATCAGCAGCGTGGACTTGCCCGCGCCGTTGGAGCCGATCAGGCTCACCGTTTCGCCCTCATTGATGTGCAGCGAGACTTTCTTAAGGGCCTGAATAGGCCCGTAAAACACATCGATCTCTTTCAGTTCGAGGATCGGCTTGCTCATACCAGCTCCTCTTCATCAGCGCCCAGATACGCGGCGATCACCTTGGGGTCGTTACGGATCTGTTCCGGCCCGCCCATCGCAATCACGTTGCCATGGTCGAGCACCACAATATCGTCGGAAATCCCCATGACCATGCCCATGTCGTGCTCGATCAGCACGATGGTCATGTCGTGCTCGTCACGCAGCAGACGAATCATGCCGCTGAGTGCCTCGGTTTCCTGCGGGTTGAGGCCGGCAGCAGGCTCATCCAGGCAGATCACCTGCGGCCGCGTGCACATGGCTCGCGCAATCTCCAGACGGCGTTGCTGCCCGTAGGACAACTCGCCAGCCAGACGGTTGGCGCAGTCCACCAGATCGACCACCTCCAGCCAGTAGAACGCGGTATTCAGCGCGTCCTCTTCGGCCTTGCGATAGCCCCTGGTATTCAGAATCCCGCTGATCAGGCTGCGGTTGACCCACATGTGCTGGGCGACCAGCAGGTTTTCGACCACCGACATTTCCTTGAACAGGCGAATGTTCTGGAACGTGCGCGCCAGCCCTGCCCTGTTGACCAGATGGGTGCCGCCGAACATTTTGTAGTACACCCGGCTGAGGAAGCTTTTCGGCGACACGAAGTCAGTCGCCTGGAACGGCTCGCCCAACAGCCTGATCACGTTGGTGGTCTTGCCACGGGTATGCAGCTCGATGCGTCCGCCAGTGGCCTTGTAGAAACCGGTCAGGCAGTTGAAGACCGTGGTCTTGCCTGCACCGTTGGGGCCGATCAGGGCGAAAATCGAATTGCGACGGACCTTGAGGCTGACGTCGCTGAGGGCCTTGATGCCGCCAAAGTGCATCATCAGGTGCTCGACGGAGAGAATCACTTCAGTGCTCATCGCGCAGCCCCCTCTGTCACCAGCGCGCCTTTGCGCGGTTTCACCCCGGTGCGGCTGATGCGAATCAGGCCGCGTGGTCGCCAGATCATCATCAGCACCATCAGAATCCCGAACAGCAGCACGCGGTACTCGGAGAAGCTGCGCAACAGTTCAGGCGCAACGGTCAGCACGAACGCGGCGATCACCACACCGACGGTCGAGCCCATGCCGCCCAGCACCACAATCGCCAGAATCAGCGCCGACTCGAAAAAGGTGAATGAGGTCGGGTTGACGAAGCCCTGGTAGCTGGCAAAAAACACCCCGGCAAGGCCTGCGGTCGATGCGCCAATCGTGAACGCCGACAGCTTGACCAGCACGTGATTGAGGCCCATCGAACGACAGGCGATCTCGTCCTCGCGCAAGGCTTCCCAGGCACGCCCGATCGGCATGCGCGTCAGGCGATGCTTGATGAACAACACCGCCAGCACGACCAGGAACAGCACGGCGTAGATGAAGATGAATTTCAGGTCCGGGTTGTAATCGAAGCCGAAATATTCATGAATCGGCACCCCGCCATCCTTGGCGCGTCGGCCGAATTCCAGCCCGAGGAAGGTGGGCGCGGGCACCGGCACACCGTTCGGGCCGCCGGTGAACGACAGCCAGTTGTTCAGCACCAGGCGAATGATCTCGCCGAACCCGAGGGTCACGATGGCCAGATAGTCGCCATGCATGCGCAACACCGGGAAGCCGAGAATGCATCCGGCCAGCGCCGCCGCAATCGCCGCCAGCGGTAACGCCGACCAGAAGCCCAGGCCCAGATACTGATAGCCCAGCGCCAGACCATAAGCACCGATGGCGTAAAACGCCACGTAGCCAAGGTCGAGCAGCCCCGCCAGACCGACCACGATGTTCAGACCCAGGCCGAGCAGCACGTAGATCAGACCGAGGATGACCACGGTCAGAATGTACTTGTTGGCGAAGATCGGGAACACGATGGCAATCACGATCAGCAGCGGAATGATCCAGTACAAGCGTGATCGATGATCCGGTTTGAGCACATGCACGCCGGAGTCGGAGCTTTCGAAGCTCTGGGAAACACGCAGGCCTCTGGGTGTTTGCAGAAACAGACTGATCAGAAAGCGACCGATCATGACCACGCCCACCAGCCAGGCCACGCGGGTCGGCTGCAGGTTGAAGCTGTAGCCATCGAGCACGATCCCGACGATGGGGCCAAACACGATCAGCGCCAGCAACCCGGCAACCCGGCAACCACGGCGTCTATCAGACTCTTCTTGATTTCAACAGGTTTGGAAACTGGAACAGCAACAGGAGCGGACATACTTATACCTTCGCCACGAGTGGGCGACCCAGCAGGCCTTGGGGACGGAAGATCAGAATCAGCACCAGCAGGCCGAAACTGAACACGTCTTTGTAATCGGAGTTGATCAGACCGGAGAACTGCGACTCGGCAACCCCCAGGATCAAACCGCCCAGCATGGCACCCGGCAACGAACCGATCCCGCCCAGCACGGCCGCAGTAAACGCCTTGATGCCGATGATGAAGCCGGCATAGAAGTCGAACGTGCCGTAATTCATGGTGATCAGCACACCGGCCAGCGCCGCCATGGCAGCGCCGATGATGAACACATAGGAAATGACCCGGTCGGTGTTGATGCCGAGGATCGAGGCCATCTTGCGGTCTTGCTGCGTGGCCCGGCACATGCGGCCCAGCTTGGTGTACTTGATGATGTAGGTCAGCACGCCCATGCCGACGAAGGCGGCAATGAGGATGAAGATCTTGGTGTAGGTGATCTGCACGAAGCCGCTGCCGACTTCAAAGCGCCACGCACCTTCGAGCAGCGTCGGCACGCCTTGCTGGCGCGCGCCCTGGCTGATCTGTGCGTAGTTCTGCAGGATCAGGGAAATGCCGATGGCGCTGATCAGCGGCGCCAGACGGGTCGAGTTGCGCAGTGGCTTGTACGCCACACGCTCGATAACGAAGCCGTAAACGCCAGTGACCACAATGGTAAAGATCAGCGTACCGAGAATCAGGAATGGAAAGGATTCCACGCCGAAGAAAGACAGAACCGCGAGGCCGATGGCGGCCAGGTAGGCGGAAATCATGTACACGTCGCCATGGGCGAAGTTGATCATGCCGATGATGCCGTAGACCATCGTATAACCGATGGCGATGAGGCCGTAGACAGACCCGAGAGTGAGTCCGTTGACCATTTGTTGCAGGAAGATTCCATCCATCACGCACACTCACACAAAAAGGCAGCTCAGCACCCCCCCAGTCACACCCTCGTGAGGCATGACCGACAGGTCCGAAAACGATAGAAGAGATGCAGGCTCGCTCTTGGGCGAGCCCATCATCGGGTCAGCGCCTGACGCGCAGGGCCGACGCGAGGTCTATCTCACTTCTGTTTTTCGAGTTGCTTGTATTTGCCGGCGGCGTCCCACTGGTAAACCACGTAGTCGGAGACTTTCAGGTCACCCTTGGCATCCCAGGCTTTTTCACCCATGACAGTCTTGACCGGGCTGGCCTTGAGCCAGACGGCGGCTGCGTCACCCTTGTTGGACTTGGCGCCGTTGAACCCGGCCGCCAGGGCCTGTACCGAAGCGTAAGCGTACAGGGTGTAACCTTCAGGCTCGTAACCGGCCTTGCGGAACTGTTCCACGACAGCCTTGCTGTCTGGCAATGCGCGCGGGTCAGCGCCGAAGGTCATGTACACGCCATCGACGTACTGTGCGCCACCCGCAGTGGTGACCAGTTCGTCGGTCACGACGCCATCATCGGACATGAACTTGACGTCCTTGAGGCCCTGCTCGCGCATCTGCCGAACCAGCGGACCGGCTTCCGGGTGCAGACCGCCGAAGTACACGACGTCAGCGCCCACCGAACGAATCTTCGTCACCAGCGCACTGAAATCTTTCTCGCCACGGGTCAGACCCTCTTCGAGGATCGGCTTGACGCCACGCGCGGTCAGTTGCTTGGCCGTTGCGTCAGCGAGGCCCTTACCGTAAGTGTCCTTGTCATTGATAACGGCGACTTTCTTGCCTTTGAGCACGTCGACGATGTAGTCACCGGCAACGATACCCTGCTGATCGTCACGACCGCACATGCGGAACATTTCTTTCATGCCTCGCTCGGTCACGGTAGGGTTGGTCGAGCCTGGCGTGATGGCAATCACCCCTGCATCGCTGTAGATATCAGAAGCCGGAATGGTCGACGATGAACAGAAGTGTCCGACCACGCCAATCACCTTGTCCTGATCCACCAGGCGGTTGGCAACCGCCACGGCCTGCTTGGGCTCACAGGCGTCATCGCCCGCGACCAGTACGATTTTCTCCCCGTTGACACCACCTGCCGCATTAATCGCATCGGCTGCTGCCTGCGCGCCCTTCATGTATTGCTGACCAAACGACGCATTCGCGCCGGTCATCGGGCCCGCTACGCCGATTTTCACGTCCGCCTGTGCAAACGAAGACACGCCCAATGCAGTAGCCACTGCAATTGCCAGAAAACCTTTCCTGTAAAACGTATGCGACATAAGTGGTGCTCCTGAGGATATTTTTTTAGTTGGCACTTTCATGATCGAACAGATACAGAGTTGCTCAGAGCAAGGCGCGTGCCATCGCTTTTTAGTTGAAGGAGATGTCGCGTTTTTCGTGTCGATCCATCATGCAACGCCGCGCAACAGGGCACTCTGGTTGCTTCGAGCGCGCAAGGTGCAACCCCGGAAGAAAAAAGAGCAACCCGTGCGCACTCGAGTAGCAACCAGCACATGCCATGATGGGCAACCCACCTGTAACAGCCCACGTCACCGAATTGCACACGCCCGGTGCGCGAACGCTACGAGACGCACCATTTGAGGCTAGCGGATTAAACGCGGCCTGCCGCAGCCATCGTCAGATTCTGAAACGCGCGTCACGCGACGCCAGTAATAACGTCCCTGCATACGCCCGACAAACGACCTTTAAGCGAGATATCATTCCGATAATTCATATTGCTTACGCCAGCCCCTTCGCGCCGCAAACAGAGAAGTCATCATGCTGAACAAACGTCATCTGCCCTCGATAGCCGCATTGCAATGCTTTGAGGCAGTGACTCGGCACCTGAGCTTCACGCGCGCAGCAGAAGAACTCAACCTGACCCAGAGCGCTGTCAGCAAGCAGGTCGCGCAACTCGAAGAGCTGGTTCAGCACCTGCTGTTTCAGCGCGTGCGCCGCCGTCTGCAACTGACGCCAGCCGGGGCGCTGTATCTGGCCGAAGTGCGCAAGATCCTGACCCAGATCGAGATGTCCACCCACTTCCTGCGCTCCTACGGCGGGGAAACCGAGGTGCTGCGGGTCTCCACCCCGTCGACATTCGGCGCCCGCTGGCTGGTGCCGCGCCTCAAGGGCTGGCGCTTGCGTCACCCGCACATTCACCTGGACCTGATCAACGAGCAGGAATCCGATGACCTGATCAAGGGCCGCTGCGACGTGTCGTTCTATTTCGGCCAGGCCGCCATGCCCGGTGCAGAAAGCGTGAAGTTGTTCGGCGAGGAACTGGTGCCGGTGTGCGCCCCCGAAAGCCTGCCCGACGAGCCGCTCGGCGACCCGACGCAACTGAGCGAGCTGGTCCTGCTGCAGAATGCCTTCCGCCCCGAAGCGTGGCATGAATGGTTCGAAAGCCAGGGCTATCACACCGACCACAGCTATCACGGGCCACGCTTTGAAACTTTCTATATGTGCATCCGCGCAGCCCAGGTCGGCTGCGGCGTTGCGCTGCTGCCACGCTTTCTGGTCGAGGAGGAACTGGCCGAGGGCAAACTGGTGATTGCCTGGGATTACGCATTGCCCAGCACTAACAGCGCCTACTACCTGTCCTATCCGGAACACACCGCCGACGTGCCCAAAATCCGGGTTTTTCTACAGTGGATGCTGGAACAGTTGGATCAACCCCCCGCTTAAGGGCGACAATGCACCCCCATCCGGCCGTGAGCCTTCCATGGTGACAGACAGGAAGTCACGCGCCCCACTTTATCCGGCTGCTCTGGAGAGCCTGATTAAATGAGCGAGAGCGCCTTTTCCAATCGCATCGTGCAAAGCCTGCTCGATACCGATTTCTACAAGCTGACCATGATGCAGGCCGTCCTGCACAACTACCCGAACGTGGACGTCGAGTGGGAGTTTCGTTGCCGCAACGGGGAGGACCTTCGCCCCTATCTGGATGAAATCAAGCACCAGATCGAGCTGCTGTGCGAGCTGTCGCTGAGCCCCGAACACCTGGCTTTTCTGGAGCGCATCACCTTCATTAAACCGGATTTCCTGCGCTTTCTCGGGCTGTTCCGCTTCAATACCCGCTACGTGAAAACCACCATCGAGAATGACGAACTGTGCATTCGCCTGCACGGACCGTGGCTGCACGTCATCCTGTTTGAAGTCCCGCTGCTGGCCATCGTCAGCGAAGTGCGCAACCGGCATCGTTACCCGGACACCCTGCTCAGTCAGGCGCGGAATCGTCTGTATGACAAGTTCGAGTGGCTGACCACGCATGCCACGACGGACGAACTGGCCGAGCTGAAAGTGGCAGACTTCGGCACGCGCCGGCGGTTTTCCTACCGCGTGCAGGAAGAAATGCTTGGCGTCCTGAAAAACGACTTCCCCGGGCAGTTCGTCGGCACCAGCAATGTGCATCTGGCGCGCCAGCTCGATCTGAAGCCGCTTGGCACGATGGCCCATGAATGGATCATGGCGCATCAGCAGCTGGGACCGCGCCTGATCGACAGTCAGATTGCCGCGCTCGATTGCTGGGTCCGCGAATATCGCGGCCTGCTGGGGATCGCGCTGACCGACTGCATCACCACCGATGCTTTCCTGAACGACTTCGATCTGTACTTCGCCAAGCTGTTCGACGGTTTGCGCCATGATTCGGGCGATCCGGTGAAGTGGGCCGAAAAATGCATCTCGCATTACCAGAAGCTCGGTATCGATCCGATGAGCAAGACCCTGGTGTTTTCCGATGGGCTGAACCTGCCCAAGGCGCTCGATATCTTTCGCGCACTGCGCGGACGCATCAATGTCAGCTTCGGGATCGGCACCAACCTGACGGCCGACATCCCCGGCATTGCGCCGATGAACATGGTATTGAAAATGACGGCGTGCGCCGGTCAGGCCGTAGCGAAAATCTCTGACGAGCCCGGCAAGACGCAGTGCAAGGACCCGAACTTTGTCGCCTACCTGCGGCATGTGTTCAAGGTGCCGAATTTGCCTAGCCCGGAAAAACCCGCTTGAATTGTCCTATCTACGAGGAGTGAATCATGCACGCCGTACAGCGCCAGATTGCTGAACAGCTCAAGGTCCAGCCACCTTTCGCGGACCAGAACGCGCTGCAGGCCGAGGTCGCCCGCCGCGTCAACTTCATCAAGGAGTGCTTGCAGAACGCACGGCTCAAGACCCTGGTGCTCGGCATCAGCGGCGGGGTCGACTCACTGACGGCGGGTTTGCTCGCCCAGCGTGCGGTCAAGGAGCTACGTGAAAGCACGGGGGACAACGCCTACCGCTTCATCGCAGTGCGCCTGCCTTATGTGGTGCAGGCCGATGAGCACGAAGCCCAGGCCTCTGTCGACTTTATCGAGCCAGACGAGCGCCATACCATCAACATCGGCAGCAGCGTCAAGGCACTGGCCGCCGAGGTGAAGGCATTCGACGGGCTTCCAGCGACCTCGGTGGATTTCGTGCTCGGCAACACCAAAGCACGCATACGCATGGTCGCGCAGTACACCGTCGCCGGGGCGTACCAGGGGCTGGTGATCGGCACCGATCACGCGGCCGAAGCGGTGATGGGTTTCTTCACCAAGTTCGGCGACGGCGCCTGCGACCTGGCACCGTTGAGCGGCCTGGTGAAAAACCAGGTACGCGCCATCGCCCGCCATTTCGGCGCACCGGAATCACTGGTCGAGAAAGTGCCGACTGCGGACCTGGAAGACCTGTCACCTGGCAAACCGGACGAAGCCTCGCACGGCGTGACCTACGCCGAGATCGACGCCTTCCTGCACGGCGAGCCGGTACGCGAGGAAGCCTTCCGGATCATTTGCGAAACCTACGCCAAGACCCAGCACAAACGCGAATTGCCTTACGCACCATGAGTGATCTGCGCGGCACGGATTTGTGACGCTCATTGCTGGCTATCGTGCCGACGCTCTGCGTCGGCATGCAGTTCTGGACGCTACGCGTCCGATCCTGAATCTGCGCAGCAGCTCAGATCTGTGACGCAGAGCGTCACGAACGGCATTCCCACGCGTAGCGTGAGGAACGATACTCTCAGACGCTCCGGAGACCTGCCGTTACTTCAGGGTCACAGCGCCTTTCATCATGCTGATATGGCCCGGGAAGGTGCAGAAAAACTGGTATTTTTCCGCCGGATCAAGCTTCGACACGTCAAACGTCACCGAATCCTTTTCGCCAGCACCGATGACTTTGGTGTGGGCAATGACGCGGGTATCGTCCGGTTTCACGTAATCCTTGTCGATGCCAACCGACATGCCGTCAGTGGTGATCGCCTGAGCGTCGGCTTCTTTGCCCAGTACCCAGTTATGCCCCATGACATTCTTCGGCAGGCTGCCGGAGTGAGTCAGGTTGACGGTGAATTCCTTGCAGCCCTTGTCGATCTCAATGGCTTTGGTGTCGTACATCATTTGATCGGTCGAATCGACTGTGACCGAGCACTCGGCAGCCAGCAATTGACCACTGGCCAATGACAACAGCGAAATCGCTACAAGCTTGCGAATCATTTGAATCTCCAGGGCAGGACTTGATTAACGTAAAACTGATGTAAGAAGAGAGTGCCCGATCAGGGCAGGGGTTCCAAGAACGTGCGTCAAATGGTCCCGCGGACGCTCGCGAGAGAGCGCCCTTTTGAAGAACGATTCACGGGACCCGGTAATTAGCCGCTGACCGGCATCACCGTGACCCGCACATCCGGATCATGCGTGCCGCCGCCCAGAATCACGCCACGCAACGGCGAGACATCGGAGAAATCGCGCCCCCAGGCCAGGCTGATGTGTTCCAGCGCAGGCTGCACATTGTTGGTGGGGTCGAAGTCGACCCAGCCAGAGGCCGGGCAGAATACCGAGACCCAGGCGTGCGAGGCATCGGCACCGATCAGCCGGGGCTGGCCCGGTGGCGGCTGGGTGAGCAGATAGCCGCTCACATAGCGCGCTGCCAGGCCCCGGGAGCGCAGACACGCCAGCATCAAATGGGCGAAGTCCTGGCACACGCCACGCCGCCGCTCCAGCACTTCCACCAGCGGCGTAGCGACCTGAGTGGCCTCTCCATCGAAGGTGAATTCCTCGAAAATCTTTTCCATCAAGGCCTGTACGCACAGCAACAACGGGCGGCCAGGCGGGAAACAGACCTGCGAGAATTCGACGAACGAGCGCTTCAGGTGAACGTAGGGGGATTCGAAGCGATAGCGGCAGGCCTCCAGAATGTCCTCGGTCATCGGCTTGGCGCTGTACGTCAGCGCACTGCGGGTCACCTCCCATTCCGGCGACAGATTGAAGTCCAGAAACGGCTTCTCCATGACCTCGATACGCAACCGCGCATTGACCTGCAACTCATCGTGCGGACGCTCGAAGGCCAGACGAGTCAGCGGGTTGCCGAACACATCCAGCTCATCGCGACGCGTAGTGGGTTCAGGAAGAATCTCCAGCGCCTGCTCGGTGCAACGCTGCCAGGGACTGCTGCGCGGCCACAGGTGCGCCAGTTGCTGGGCCAGCGAAACCGGGCTGTCGTACTTGTAATGCGTGTCATGGAAAATCTGGTAGAAAGCGCTCATCAGACAGACACCGTGCGTTGGCTGACATCATCGACGTGGGCAAAATGGCGCAACGCCAGGCGATCGGACGCCAGGCCACTGCTGTCGCCAATGCTTTGCAGCAAGTCCGCCAGCCCGTCGAGCACGGCATCGATACTGCTCTGGCCAAACAAAGGGTTCTCCAGGCTGCCCAGGTCGAACGCGGCAAGACGCTGCGCCAACACCGACAGGCTGCTGTCGCGTGGCGCATCGAACTCGTCGTTCAAGCGGCGCAACGAGCGCTGCACCAGCTTGAGTTGGAACAGCACCGCATGCGGGTTCTGATCGTCGAGCAGCAACAGGTCGAGCACCGGAATCAGGTGCGGCACGGCCATGTAGCGCGAGCGATAGGTGATGCTGCTGTTGCCCAGCTCCAGCAACCACTCCAGCCCGGCCCGTTCGAAAACCACCAGCCCGCGCAAAAACGCCGACAGACTGGTGCTGAGAAACTTCAGGCGCTCGATCCGTCGCCCGATCATGAGGAAATTCCAGCCTTCGTCACGGGTCATGTCGTCCAGCGCAAAACCGGACAGCGCCGCCAGCGACATCACCAGGCGGTTGAGAAAATCCAGCAGCTCGCCGAAATCCGGCTCTTCGCTTTCCAGGCTCAAGGCTTCGCGCTGCAACTCGACCAGCGCCTGCCAGTTTTCCTTGGATAACTTGCCACGCACTTGCGAAGCGGCCCATTGCAGCCGCTGCAAATTGGCCCGAAGGCTGAACGGCCACTCGTCCCCCAGCAGCGCGACAAGCAGGCGATCCTTCAGCTCTTCGCCCTCCTGCGCCTCGGGCAGCATGCCCAGGCTCTCGGCCAGCGCGACGGCGGCTTGCAGCGCGAGAGGGTCATCATCGTCGACGTAGCGCGTCAGCATGATGCGCAGCAGGCGCGCACTGTCGTCGCAGCGCTCGCAGTAACGTCCGAACCAGAACAGGTTTTCCACCACCCGTGACGGCAGATAAGGGTCGCGACGGATCAAGTCGTAGACACCCAGCTTACGCTGGCCCTTCCACGGCTCGCCGAGGTGCGAGCGCTCGCCCAGCACCCAGGTGTCCTTGCTCGCCCCACCACGCTGCATCGAAACCACGTCGGCATCGGCTTCGGCGGCCACACGGGTCAGGCCGCCCGGCAGCACGCGATAGCCGTCGAGGCTGGCCACTGCATACACCCGCATGCCGATGGCGCGCGGCTGCAAACCGGAGCCATCAGCCTGCAGCACCGGAGCATGGGACAACTGCGCTAGCTCCTGAGCGACGTAGGCATAGGGCCGCGACTGCATGCGCTGGGCAAGTGCAAGGCGTTGCGCCTCATTCAAGTCACGGCCGAACACCGGCGCGAAGTGCTGTGAGGGGAACGCCGGCTTGATCAACAGATCCGGCAGCTTTTCCAGCGCCTGAGCCAGCACCGGCGGCTCTCCGCACCACCAGGTCGCTACCGAGGGCAGAATCAGATCCTCGCCGAACAAGTACTGACTGATTTTCGGCAAAAAGCCCAACAGCCCTGGGGACTCCAGCACACCACTGCCCAACGCGTTGGCGACCAGCACATTGCCCTGACGCACCGCCTCAAGCAGCCCCGGCACACCCAGCGCAGAGTCGGTACGCAATTCCAGAGGGTCGCAGAAGTCATCGTCCAGCCGGCGCATGATGGCGTGAACCCGACGCAAGCCGCTGAGGGTTTTCAGGTAGACCTTGGCATCGCGCACCGTCAGATCGCCACCCTCGACCAGCGGATAGCCCAGTTGCCGCGCCAGGTACAAGTGTTCGAAGTAGCTCTCGTTGAAACGGCCCGGCGTCAGCAGGACGATCAGCGGCGCCTCGTTGCTGGTCGGCGCCTGACGGGCCAGGGTCTGCTGCAGCGCGTCGAAGAAACCCGACAGGTGCCGGACTTGCAGGTCGCGATAGGTTTCCGGCAGGGCACGCGCGACGCTCTGGCGGTTTTCCAGCGCATAACCGGCACCCGAGGGCGCCTGGGTACGGTCGGCAGTGACCCACCAGCGCCCGTCCGGGGTGCGCGCCAGGTCGACGGCATACATGTGCAGGAACGTGTCTTCAGGGGGCTTCACGCCCTGACATGGCCAGAGAAAGTTGTTGTGGCCAAACACCAGTTCGGCGGGCAAAAGGCCATTGGCGATCAGTGTCTGCGGGCCGTAAAGGTCCGCGAGCACTGCGTTGAGCAGCCGTGCACGCTGGGCAATCCCTGCCGCCACGTGCTGCCATTCATCCGCTGCAATGATGTGCGGCAGCAAGTCCAGCTCCCACGGGCGGTCAGCGCCCTTGGGGTCGGCATACACGTTGTAGGTGACACCGTTTTCCTGGATCTGCCGGGTCAGCAGGGCTTGACGCTGGATCAGTTGCGCCGCGCTGCTGCGCCGCATGTGCTCGTACAGACGACGCCAGTGCGGGCGAACGGCTCCGTCGGCGTCGAGCATTTCGTGGTAAGTACCCTCGGACAGCGGGTAGTGGTCAAGCAGGTCGGGCATGGAAGGCTCGGCAGGCAACGTAAGGACTTCAGATTAGTGCAGTCAGATGTCACGTCCGTGTGCATCTGACGCACAGAGCCACTGTTTTTTTAATGCAGACGCATATCCAGCGTCATCGGCAGCTCATCGTTAATGTTGAGCGACGGAACGTCCAGTTTGCCGGGGGTATGGCCGATGCGGAAGAAACGTGACAGGCGACGGCTTTCCGCTTCGTTGGCGTTGACCGGCAAGGTTTCGTAGTTACGGCCGCCCGGATGGGCGACATGATACTCGCAGCCGCCCAGCGAGCGATGCATCCAGGTGTCGAGCAGATCGAAAACCAGCGGCGCATGCACGCCGATGGTCGGTTGCAGGCAGTTGGCCGGCTGCCATGCGCGATAACGCACTCCGGCAACGAACTCACCGGCCCGCCCGGTCGGCTGCAAAGGCACTGCCACGCCGTTACAGGTCAGCACGTAGCGCTGCGGCGGCAACCCGCTGACATGCACTTGCAGACGCTCAAGCGAGGAATCGACGTAGCGTACCGCGCCACCGGCCGAGCCCTCTTCACCCAGGACATGCCAAGGCTCAAGCGCCTGACGCAGTTCCAGTTCGATACCGTTGACGGCGTAATCGCCCACTTTCGGAAAGCGGAATTCCAGGTGCGCAGAGAACCAGTCGGCCTGCACCGGGTAGCCTGCCGCGTTGAGGTCGGCGACCACATCGGCAAAATCCTGCTCGATGAAGTGCGGCAGCATGAAGCGGTCATGCAGTTGCGTGCCCCAGCGCGCCAGCTTGGCGGGTGCATAGGGTTCACGCCAGAAGCGCGCCACCAGCGCGCGCAGCAACAACTGCTGCGCCAGGCTCATGCGTGCATGCGGCGGCATCTCGAACGCACGCAGCTCCAGCAGCCCCAGCCGTCCGGTTGCACCATCGGGCGAGTAAAGCTTGTCGATGCAGAACTCGGCCCGGTGGGTATTGCCGGTGACGTCGATCAGCAGGTTACGCAGCAGACGGTCCACCACCCACGGCGCAACCTCCTCGCCTGGCGCCGGCATCTGCGCAAAAGCGATTTCCATCTCGTAGAGCGAGTCGTTGCGCGCCTCGTCGATGCGCGGAGCCTGGGACGTCGGGCCGATGAACAGGCCGGAAAACAGGTACGACAGCGAAGGATGGTTGTGCCAGTAGCTGATCAGGCTGCGCAGCAGGTCCGGACGCCGCAGAAATGGCGAGTCCGCCGGCGTCGCGCCGCCCAGGACGAAATGGTTGCCCCCGCCGGTGCCGGTGTGACGGCCATCGATCATGAACTTCTCGGTGGTCAGACGCGTGAGGCGTGCCTGTTCATAGAGAAACTCGGTACGCTCGACCAGTTCGTCCCAGCTCGCCGAAGGCTGCACGTTGACCTCGATCACACCAGGGTCCGGGGTGATCCGGAAATTGCACAGCCGCGGATCGCTTGGCGGCTCGTAGCCTTCCAGCAGGACCGGACACTGCAGTTCTTCTGCAGCCGCTTCGATCACAGCCACCAGCTCAAGGTATTCCTCAAGCTTTTGCAGCGGCGGCATGAACAGGTACAGCCGCCCTTCCCGCGCCTCGGCGCACAACGCCGTGCGGGTCAGCCAGTCGGCCGATTCATCGATCTTCGGCGCGCGCTCGGCGTCCGTGTCTGTGGACTTGAGCGCCGAGGCCAACGAGTCGCTGTCGGCCAGTTCGGGGAAGTCCTGGTTATGGTCGGTCGGGTGAATGAACGGGTATTCCGCCGCCTTGACCCAAGGCTGCGACGCCAGCGGCAATCGATAGCCCAGCGCAGAATCCCCTGGCACCAGACGGCAATGCTCGTCACGCAGGTACCAGCGGCCACTCTGCCAGCTGTCACCGTTCGCGTTGCGAGCCAGCGGCAGGACCTGACCGATCATCTTGTCCAGCCCCTGGGCAAAGACCTTGCGCAGGCGTGCACGCTCCAGCTCATCGCCAAGTTGCGAATCTTCGGCCGTGACGTTGACCGGCAACGCGCCTTCGCGCCATAAGTAGTAGAAATTGTCTTCGTAAGCCGGGAAAACGAAGCGCGCCGGCAGCTTCAGGCGCTCGGCAACACTGGCCAGAAAACGCCCCGCCAGTTCGCCGGTCGCGCCGTAGTCACGAGTCTCATCGGCGATCAGCGTGTTATTGCGCCACACCGGCTGGCCGTCCTTGCGCCAGAAGCAGTTCAGCGACCAGCGCGGCAACTGCTCACCCGGATACCATTTGCCTTGCCCGAAATGCACGATGCCCAGCGGCGCGTAATGCCCGCGCATGCGCTGAAACAGCTCGGCGGACAGCTCACGCTTGCGCGGCCCCAGCGCGGCGGTGTTCCATTCGGCACCATCGCGGTCGTCGATGGACACGAAGGTCGGCTCGCCGCCCATGGTCAACCGCACATCGTCGCGCAGCAGATCGGCGTCGATCTGTCGGCCCAGGGCCTGTATGTCCTGCCATTGCGCTTCGGTGTAAGGCTTGGTGACGCGCGGCGCCTCCCAGATGCGCTCGACCGACATTTCGTGGCTGAAATCGGTTTCGCACGGCTCGACCAGTCCACTGATCGGCGCTGCCGAGGAAGGCTCGGGGCTGCACGCCAGAGGAATGTGTCCTTCGCCAGCGAACAGACCGGAAGTGGCATCCAGCCCGACCCAGCCCGCGCCCGGCAGATAGACCTCGCACCAGGCGTGCAGGTCGGTGAAGTCGACATCCGTACCCGACGGCCCGTCGAGCGCCTCGACATCGGCCTTGAGCTGGATGAGGTAGCCCGACACGAACCGCGCCGCCATGCCCAGATGACGCAACAGCTGCACCAGCAGCCACGCGGAGTCACGGCACGAGCCCGATGCGTTTTGCAGGGTGAATTCCGGGGTCTGAACGCCCGGTTCCATGCGGATCAGGTAAGCGACGTCCTGACTCAGGCGCTGGTTGAGGCCGACCAGAAAGTCGATGGCCGGAATCGGCTCGCGACTGATGCTGTCCAGATACGCCTGAAACCTCGGGGTCAGCGGCAGTTTTTCGAGGTACGGCGCCAGCTCGCGCTGCTCTTCGCTGGCATAGGTGAACGGGATGTTCTCGGCGTAGGGCTCGAGGAAGAAGTCGAACGGATTGAACACCGCCATCTCGGCGACCAGATCGACTTCGACGCGGAATTCATCGGTCTTTTCCGGGAAGACCAGGCGCGCCAGGTAATTGCCTTGAGGGTCCTGCTGCCAGTTGATGAAATGGTTTTCAGGCAGGACTTTCAGCGAATACGACAGCACGCGTGTGCGGCTGTGCGCGGCCGGGCGCAGGCGAACGATCTGAGGACCCAGTTCGACCGCGCGGTCGTAGCGATAGTGCGTGACATGGTGCAAGGCAATATGAATCGACACGGCGTGCCTCCTGCGAGCCTGAACGGTAATTGAGCCGCGCAAGACTTATGCCATCCGGTCAAAGTCGTGCGCCAACGAGAGTGGCATTCCCCGCCTGAACAGGCGCAGCACCAAAATCGTGCCGGCCGAAGCCAACGGTGCAAGGGTCGCACAGTAATAAGGCAGACAGTGTGGCAGAGGGATCGAATGGGGGGTGAAGAATTGTGAGCGGTGTGGGTGGGTGGCGTTGATGGATAGAGCGGCGCGGCGCAAGTGGTGTGACGCGGAGCGTCACGAACGGCATTACCACGCTGGAGTGAGGAACGATGATCTCAACTATCGTGCGACGCTCCGCGTCGACATGCCGTTCTGGACGCTCTGCGTCCGCCCCTCTACGAGCAGGCGGCGCTATCGCTGAGCGTTAGCGTGGCACCACTGGCTTGCGCTTGGGCGGTTTGGTGCCTTTGCCTTTGGCTGCATCCATACGCTCCTTGGCGGCCTGCTTGTTGCGCGCCATTGCGGCAGCCTTGGCCTCTTCGCGCTTGTCCCACGGCTTGCTGCCATCGCTTCCACGTGGCGGCAGGCCGGTGTGCTGGGTCTGAATCAGCGTGGTCTTGGCAGTTTTCGCAACCTTGTGGCTGCCCGCCGGCGTCGAGTTCTTGCGGCGCGCACTCTGGTAGCTGTCAGTAACCGGCTGATGCAACGGGATCAGTTGATCCTTGCCCGGCCCGATCAGATCGGCACGACCCATGCGCTCCAGTGCCTCGCGCAGCATCGGCCAGCCTTTCGGGTCGTGATAGCGCAGGAAAGCCTTGTGCAGACGACGCTGCGCTTCGCTCTTCACGATGGTGACCGCATCGCTCTTGTAGGTGACCTTGCGCAGCGGATTCTTGCCCGAGTGGTACATGGCCGTGGCCGTGGCCATCGGCGACGGGTAGAACGCCTGCACCTGGTCCGCGCGGAAACCATTGCCCTTGAGCCACAGCGCCAGGTTCATCATGTCTTCATCAGTGGTGCCCGGGTGGGCAGCGATGAAGTAAGGAATCAGGTACTGCTCCTTGCCAGCTTCCTTGGTGTACTTCTCGAACATGCGCTTGAACTTGTCATAGCTGCCAATGCCCGGCTTCATCATCTGATTGAGCGGACCTTCCTCGGTGTGTTCCGGGGCGATCTTCAGGTAACCACCTACGTGGTGAGTAACCAGTTCCTTGACGTACTCCGGCGACTCGACCGCGAGGTCGTAGCGCAGGCCAGAGGCGATCAGGATCTTTTTCACGCCCGGCAAGGCGCGCGCGCTGCGATACAGCTGGATCAGCGACGAGTGATCGGTATTCAGGTTCGGGCAGATACCCGGGAATACGCAGGACGGCTTGCGGCAGGCCGACTCGATCTCCGGGCTCTTGCAGGCGATGCGATACATGTTCGCGGTCGGCCCGCCCAAGTCGGAAATGACCCCGGTAAAGCCTGGCACCTTGTCGCGGATCTCTTCGATTTCGCGAATGATCGACTCTTCGGAGCGGTTCTGAATGATCCGCCCTTCGTGCTCGGTGATCGAGCAGAAGGTACAGCCACCGAAGCAGCCACGCATGATGTTCACCGAGAAGCGAATCATGTCGTAGGCAGGGATCTTTTCCTTGCCGTACGCAGGATGCGGGACGCGCGCGTAAGGCATGCCAAACACGTAGTCCATTTCTTCAGTGGTCATCGGAATGGGCGGTGGGTTGAACCAGACGTCCACCTCGCCATGCTTCTGTACCAGCGCGCGAGCGTTGCCCGGATTGGTTTCAAGGTGCAACACGCGGTTGGCGTGGGCATACAGCACAGCGTCGTTACGGACCTTTTCTACCGATGGCAGACGGATGACCGTCTTGTCACGGGTCATGCGCGGGCTGGCAAGAATCTGCACCACCTTGGCTTCGTTGGGGTCCTCGACGTTGCCTTTTTCCTGCTCGATGGCGCAGGCCTCGGTGTCCTGGGTGTTGACGTACGGGTTGATGATCTTGTCGACCTTGCCCGGACGGTCGATACGCGTGGAATCGACCTCATACCAGCCCTGCGGCGTGTCACGACGAATGAACGCCGTACCGCGCACGTCGGTGATGTCTTCGATCTTGTGGCCGTAGGACAGACGCTGGGCAACTTCGACAATCGCACGCTCGGCGTTGCCGTACAGCAGGATGTCGGCGCAGGCGTCGATCAGGATCGAGTTGCGAACCTTGTCCTGCCAGTAGTCATAGTGCGCAATGCGGCGCAACGAAGCTTCGATACCACCTAGCACGATTGGTACATGCTTGTAGGCTTCCTTGCAGCGCTGGCTGTAGACCAGACTTGCGCGGTCCGGACGCTTGCCGGCCATGCCGCCCGGGGTATAGGCGTCATCGGAGCGAATCTTCTTGTCCGCGGTATAGCGGTTGATCATCGAGTCCATGTTGCCGGCAGCGACACCGAAAAAAAGATTCGGCTCGCCGAGCTTCATGAAGTCGTCTTTGGACTGCCAGTTGGGCTGCGCAATGATCCCGACCCGAAAGCCCTGGGACTCGAGCAGACGACCGATGATCGCCATGCCGAAAGACGGGTGATCCACGTACGCATCGCCGGTAACGATGATGATGTCGCAGGAATCCCAGCCAAGCAGATCCATTTCTTCCCGGCTCATGGGCAGGAAAGGTGCTGGTCCGAAACATTCGGCCCAGTACTTGGGATAGTCAAATAACGGCTTGGCTGATTGCATGTTCAGGACCTACGTTTGCACGTTGGAAAAATCGCGGGCGCGGAATATAGCACATTTTTTGATCAAGTCCGACCACGGTGGTCGGATTTGATCGGCTCGACCCGAAGTCAATCGTCGTCAAAGTTGTAACTGCCCGGCGCCAGGTTCTCGAAGCGCGTGTATTTACCGATGAACGCCAGACGCGTGGTGCCGATGGGGCCGTTACGCTGCTTGCCGATGATGATCTCGGCAATGCCCTTGTGCTCGGTTTCCGGGTGGTACACCTCGTCCCGGTAGACGAACATGATGACGTCGGCGTCCTGCTCGATCGCTCCGGATTCCCGGAGGTCAGAGTTGATCGGGCGCTTGTTGGGACGCTGTTCAAGGGAACGGTTGAGCTGCGACAGGGCAATGACCGGGCAGTTGAATTCCTTGGCCAGCGCTTTCAACGAGCGCGAGATCTCGGAAATCTCGTTGGTACGGTTGTCACCGCTGGAACCGGGGATCTGCATCAGTTGCAGGTAGTCGATCATGATCATGGCGATGTCGCCATGCTCACGCACGATCCGCCGTGTCCGCGCACGCATTTCAGACGGGCTGATACCGGCCGTGTCATCGATGAACAGTTTGCGGTCATTGAGCAGATTGACCGCCGATGTCAGACGCGGCCAGTCATCGTCATCAAGCCGGCCGGCCCGCACCTTGGTCTGGTCGATGCGCCCCAGCGAGGACAACATACGCATGATCAGCGATTCGCCTGGCATCTCCAGCGAGTAGACCAGCACCACCTTGTCACTGCGCAGTACCGCGTTCTCGACCAGGTTCATGGCGAAGGTGGTCTTACCCATCGACGGACGTCCGGCAACGATGATCAGGTCGGAGGGTTGCAGTCCGCTGGTCTTTTCATCGAGATCGGTATACCCGGTCGACAAGCCGGTAATGGCGTTGTCGCTGTTGAACAGCGTGTCGATACGGTCGATGGCCTTGGTCAGCAGGTCGTTGACGCTGACCGGACCGCCGGTCTTGGGGCGCGCTTCGGCGATCTGGAAGATCTGCCGTTCAGCCTCGTCAAGAATCTCTTCGGCGGTCCGGCCTTCGGGGTTGAACGCACTGTCGGCGATTTCGGTACTGATGCCGATCAACTGCCGCAGCGTGGCCCGGGCCCGGACGATCTGCGCATAGGCCTTGATGTTGGCGACAGAAGGCGTGTTTTTTGCCAGCTCGCTGAGGTAGCCCAGCCCGCCCACTTGCGAGGTCTGCCCTTCCTTGTCCAGCTGTTCAGCCAGGGTGACCACGTCAATCGGGCTGTTCTGATCGGCCAACCGGGCGATGGCGCGGAATATCAGGCGGTGGTCATGTCGATAGAAATCACCATCGGAAACTTGATCGAGCACCCGCTCCCAGGCGTTGTTGTCCAGCATCAGTCCACCGAGTACAGCCTGTTCGGCCTCGATGGAATGTGGCGGCACCTTCAGGGCAGCGGTTTGCAGATCGTATTGTTCGGGGGCGGAAATATCGTTCATGGCCACTTCAATTCGAGGTTTGCAGAATGGGGATGGCACAAAGACAAAGGGCACGACCTGTAAACAGGATCGTGCCCGATGTTAATCCTCTGACGACAATGTCACCAGACGATTACGTGTTGCTTAAGCAGCCACTACGACAACGCGTACGGTCGCTTCTACGTCGCTGTGCAGGTGCACGGCTACGTCGAATTCACCAACGTTGCGGATAGTGCCGTTCGGCAGACGAACTTCGCTTTTTGCAACTTCAACGCCAGAGGCGGTCAGTGCATCAGCGATGTCGTGGGTGCCGATCGAACCGAACAGCTTGCCTTCGTCACCAGCGGTGGCAGTGATAGTCACTTCCAGCTCAGCCAGTTGGGCAGCGCGAGTTTCGGCAGATGCTTTCTTGTCTGCAGCCAGTTTTTCCAGCTCGGCACGACGCTCTTCAAACGCAGCCACGTTGGCAGCGGTTGCAGCGGTTGCTTTGCCGTAAGGCAGCAGGTAGTTACGACCGTAGCCGGCCTTAACGTTTACTTTGTCGCCCAGGTTGCCCAGGTTGGCGACTTTTTCCAGAAGGATCAGTTGCATGTGGAAATCCTCTTAACTTTTAACCTTCACCGTTCGCAGGACCATTGCCGGAATCTTTCGAGCTCCGGCGACCGCGAAAATCAATCAGGCTGTCGACAATGGCAATTACCACGAGCAACGGATAAATCAGCTGCATGAACACCAGCAGCGTGATGTACATCCCCACCAGCCAGAACCTGGACAGACGCTTTTCAGCGGCCAGTCCGTGAATCAGGGCCAGACCCGCAAAGACCAACGGTACGCTGCACAGCGGTGTAAGCATCGCTATCTGCGGACCGAAATTCGGCCCCACCAGCATGCACACCACCAGCACCAACGCCGGCACCAGCGGGAGTTTCACGGCGCGAAATTCACGCCCGAAACCACCAGGGTTGTACATCATCGCTTGCCAGTACCGCCCAAGAATCAGGCACAGCACACTGACGATTTGCAGCACAGCCGCTATCAGGCCATTCAGGACAGGTGCAATCAGTGCCCCCAGACGCGCTCGCTCTTCTACGTTCAACTGCTCGTAGAGCCCGGCCAGCATTGTCGGCAGATGTTTCTGCAACTCCTGCGACATTGCTTCCAGAGGTTCGCGAAAAACCGTGCCCAGAATTACTGCATACACCACACCCAACGCCACGCTGACCAGCAGCACACGGACCCAGGACTCGCTGGCACGCAAAACCATTGCCAAACTCAGTGAACCCGCCAGCACCATGGCTGTACGAGGTTCACCGAAATACCACCAGACCAAAGCCGGCAGCAGAGCCCAGGACAGGACACCAACGGCATCACTGAACCCGCGTCGCAGGAGCACAAGGCACCCTGCGGCAGCACTCAACCAGAACAACAGCGGCAATGCCGCACATCCAGCCACTACGAGAGTGGCCTGCATACGGCCGCGCATGATGAATTCAGCCAGGGCACGCATGCTTTCTATCCTTTGTTACGTTTTGTCGACTACCTGGTCTCAGCGGCCGTGGCTGTCGGTGTAGGCCAGCAGGGCCAGGAAGCGGGCACGCTTGATAGCGGTGGCCAGCTGACGCTGATAACGTGCTTTGGTACCCGTGATACGGCTTGGAACGATTTTGCCGGTCTCGGATACGTAGGCTTTCAGAGTGTTGAGATCTTTGTAATCGATCTCTTTGACGTCTTCAGCGGTGAAGCGGCAGAATTTACGACGACGGAAGAAACGTGCCATGTAATTGGCTCCTCAAAAGGTCCGTGGATTACTCGTCAGCGTTATCGCTAACGTCGCTGTTGTCGCCGTCATCGCCATCGGCGCTGTCGGAGTGCTCAGGACGGTCACGACGCTCACGGCGCTCACTGCGGTTCTCTTCAGCCTTGAGCATCTCGGACTGGCCGGTTACGGCTTCGTCGCGACGGATGACCAGGTTACGGATCACAGCATCGTTGTAACGGAAGTTGTCTTCCAGCTCGGCCAGAGCCTTGCCAGTGCACTCAACGTTCAGCATCACGTAGTGAGCCTTGTGAACATTGTTGATTGCGTAAGCCAGTTGACGACGGCCCCAATCTTCCAGACGGTGGATTTTGCCGCCGTCTTCTTCGATCAGCTTGGTGTAACGCTCTACCATGCCGCCGACTTGCTCGCTTTGATCCGGGTGGACCAAAAAGATAATTTCGTAATGACGCATGAATGCTCCTTACGGGTTGTAGCCTGCCGCTCAAATAGCGGTCAGACAAGGAGTGAATGACACTGTTGGTCTTGCTCAGGGACAGGCACATGCGCGCCTGCCGTGACAGCAAGGGGCGCAAGTGTAGAGAAGGCAGCTGCAAGCTGCAAGTGGAAAGCTACAAACAGGGAAGCAGTTGCAAGCTGCAAGTGGAAAGCTGCAAGTAGAAGCAGTCCGCTTTTAGCTTGAGGCTTGAGGCTTGAGGCTTGCAGCTTTTAGCTTGCAGCTGCTGCTAAGCAGGCTTCCGCTTGGCGGATCGCTGGCGCAGCGCTTCAAACAGACACACGCCGGTCGCGACCGACACATTGAGACTGCTGACACTGCCCGCCATCGGCAGGCGCACCAGATAATCACAATGCTCACGGGTCAGGCGGCGCATGCCCTTGCCTTCCGCGCCCATGATAATGATGGTCGGCCCGGTCAGGTCCTGCTGATACAGCTCGACCTCGGCCTCGCCCGCAGTACCCACTACCCACAATCCGCGCTGCTGCAGTTTTTCCAGCGTACGCGCCAGGTTGGTCACTGCCACAAGCGGGATAACCTCGGCGGCACCGCAGGCGACCTTTCGCACGGCTGGCGTCAGGGTTGCGGATTTGTCCTTGGGCACGATGACCGCCAGCGCACCTGCCGCATCGGCGGTACGCAGGCAAGCGCCGAGATTGTGTGGATCGGTCACGCCGTCCAGCACCAACAACAGCGGCGAGCCTTCACTGCGGTCCAGCAGCTCGTCGAGCATCGCCTCGCCCCAGACCTGACTCGGGCTCACATCGGCAACAACGCCCTGATGCACGCCTTCGACCCAGGCATCCATTTCGCGGCGCTCGGCCTGACCGATAGTCACGCGATTCTCGGCTGCCAGCGCCACCAGCGTCTGGACGCGAGGGTCATTACGACCCTCGGCCAGCCAGATATGCTTGACGCGTTTCGGATGATGACGAAGTAACGCTTCTACGGCGTGAACGCCGTAGATTTTTTCCAGCTGACTCATGACTTGGCCTTGGGTTTACGAGCGCCACTGCTTTTCGCAGCTGGCGCGGAGCCCGTTTTTGACGAGCCTTTACGGTGTTTGCTGGCCGGCTTGCCCGATGAAGGCGCAGAGCCCGACCTGTCAGACTTTCCCGACGATGCCTTGCTACCACCCTTCGCGTCTGCCAGAAGCGCTTTTTTCAGCTCACGGCTTTTACGCACTTCTGCGTTTTTCGCGGCGGCATCGCTCGGGCGATACGCTTCGGGACTGTTGTCCTTGGTCGAAGCGCTACGGCGCGCGGACTTGGCAGGCGCCTTGTCCTTTTCAGCCGTGGCTGTGGCAGCAGGTGCCGCGGTGTCATTACCACGACGCTTGCGAGCCGTCGGCTTCGCAGCCGCTGCCGCTTCGGAGATCTCGAAATCGATCTTGCGTTCGTCCAGATCGACGCGCATGACCCGCACTTCAACGGTGTCGCCCAAGCGGAAGTTACGCCCGGTACGCTCGCCGGCAAGGCGGTGATGCAGCGGATCGAAATGGTAGTAATCGCCTGGCAGAGCCGTGACGTGGACCAGACCTTCGACATAGATGTCGGTCAGCTCGACGAACAGACCAAAGCCCGTTACAGCGGTGATCACGCCCGGGAACGACTCGCCGACGCGATCTTTCATGTACTCGCACTTGAGCCAGTTGACCACGTCGCGCGTAGCCTCGTCGGCACGGCGCTCGCTCATCGAGCATTGTTCGCCCAACTGGTCGAGCAGCGCGTCGTCGTACGGGTAAATGCGCGCCTTCGGAATCGTGGCCGCGCCGGCACGACGAACGTGCGGCGTATCCTGCTTGGAGCGAATGACACTGCGAATCGCGCGATGGGTCAGCAGGTCCGGATAACGACGGATAGGCGACGTGAAGTGCGTGTACGCTTCGTAATTCAGACCGAAGTGACCGTTGTTGTCCGAGCTGTAGACCGCCTGGCTCAACGAACGCAGCATCACGGTCTGGATCAGGTGGTAGTCAGGACGATCGCGAACGGTTTCAAGCAGCGCCTGATAATCCTTCGGTGTCGGGCCTTCCTTGCCTTTGTGCAACGTCAGACCCAGCTCGCCGAGGAACGCACGCAGTTTTTCCAGGCGCTCTGGTGGCGGACCATCGTGAACGCGGTACAACGCAGGAATTTCGTGCTTCTTCAGGAACTGCGCGGTGGCCACGTTGGCAGCCAGCATGCATTCCTCGATCAGCTTGTGGGCATCATTACGGGTGGTCGGACGGATTTCGGCAATCTTGCGCTCGGAACCGAAGATGATCCGGGTTTCCTGAGTTTCGAAATCGATCGCACCACGCACATGACGCGCGCCCAGCAATACCTTGTACATGGCATAAAGCTGTTTGAGGTGCGGCACCACATCGCCGTATTCGCCGCGCAGGCTTTTCGCCTCGGCGGTTTTCGGCTGCTCCAGAATCGTGCTGACCTTGTTGTAGGTCAGGCGAGCGTGGGAGTGGATGATGCCTTCGTAGAACACGTAGTCAGTCATCTCGCCGGTCTTGGAGATGGTCATCTCGCAGACCATGGCCAGACGATCGACATGCGGGTTCAGCGAGCACAGGCCGTTGGACAATTGCTCAGGCAGCATGGGCACGACGCGCTCGGGGAAATACACCGAGTTGCCGCGCACCTGGGATTCAGCATCCAGCGCCGAGCCGATCTTCACGTAGCTCGATACGTCGGCAATCGCCACGTAGAGCTTCCAGCCACCAGAGAACAAACGCAGTTTGCCCGGCTTGGCTTCGCAGTAGACCGCATCGTCGAAGTCACGAGCATCTTCGCCGTCAATGGTCACGAACGGCAGATGGCGCAGATCGACGCGGTGTTCCTTGTCCTTCTCTTCGACTTCCGGTTTGAGCTTGGCAGCTTCCTTGAGGACAGCTTCGGGCCACACGTGCGGAATGTCATAGGTACGCAGCGCTACATCGATCTCCATGCCGGGCGCCATGTAGTTGCCCACCACTTCGATCACGTCACCTTGCGGCTGGAAGCGCGGCGTCGGCCAATGGGTGATTTTCACCTCGACGAACTGGCCGATCTTGGCGCCGTTGTTACGACCCGGCGTCACCAGCACTTCCTGCTGGATTTTCGGGTTGTCGGGCACCACGAAGCCGATGCCGCTTTCTTCGAAATAGCGACCCACGATGCTTTCGTGAGCACGCGAGATCACTTCGACGATCACACCTTCGCGGCGACCGCGACGGTCAAGACCGGAAACACGGGCCAGTGCCCGGTCACCATCGAACACCAGGCGCATTTGCGCCGGGCTCATGAACAGGTCGTCGGAGCCGTCGTCCGGCACCAGAAAGCCGAAGCCATCACGATGCCCGGAGATGCGACCCAGGATCAGGTCAAGCTTGTCTACCGGTGCATAAGTGCCGCGACGCGTGTAGATCAACTGGGCGTCACGCTCCATCGCCCGCAGGCGGCGGCGCAGAGCCTCGAATTGATCTTCGGTGGTCAGGCCGAACTCTTCGACCAGTTGCTCGCGACTGGCCGGCGAACCGCGCTCGGCAAGGTGCTGCAAGATCAGCTCGCGGCTGGGAATAGGGTTTTCGTATTTTTCCGCTTCACGAGCGGCCTCGGGATCGAGGGACTGCCAATCGGCCATTAGATAGTTTTCACCTTGTATATATAGGGGTTAGTTTGGCATAGACCTCATGAAACGGGAAATTTCACGCTCAATCCGCTGGACAAAAAGCCTCTTGGACTCCGCTGAAACACCCGAAACACGCCGTCCGCGATTTTTTTCGAGCTTTTTTGCACTGCCGGGCTTTACAGCCTAAAAGACGCTCCGTATAGTGCGCGCCATCGACAGGTTGATGCCTGTCGATACTGCCCAGATGGTGAAATTGGTAGACACGCCAGCTTCAGGTGCTGGTGACCGCAAGGTCGTGGAAGTTCGAGTCTTCTTCTGGGCACCAATTCAGGCGACAGACTACAACAGTCTCAAGCCTCACAAAAACCCGCGAAAGCGGGTTTTTGCATTTTCAGGGTTTGATTATTAAATCAAAACAGGGGTTTACAGAGTAAAACGATCGCCGTATAGTGCGCCCCATCAACGGCGTACACGCTGCTGATGCTGCCCAGATGGTGAAATTGGTAGACACGCCAGCTTCAGGTGCTGGTGACCGCAAGGTCGTGGAAGTTCGAGTCTTCTTCTGGGCACCAATTCAAAAAAACCGAGCCAATGGCTCGGTTTTTTGCTTTCAGACTCCCGAAAGCTCTCCTCCTGCAGACAGTGCAGCGCCACATTTGCAGCGCCGCACCTGACACTCAAGCCCGAAACTGCCCCAGGCTCGCCTTCAACTGTGCAGCCAGCCCATCGAGCACTTTGCCGCTGGCGGTCGTTTCCACCACCGCCTTGGCAGCACGCTCGGCCTGAGCATGGATCACCTCTACTCGACCACGCACCGCCTGAGCGCCTTCAGCCTGATGAACGGCCGCCCTGGTCGCCAGACCAATGGCCGCATGCACCTGCTCCACGGAAGCTTGCACCGTCTGCTGCCGCTTGGCGCTGTCGCGCAGCACCTCAAGACCTTCCTTGGCCTGGCGCCCGGCGATGCCGATGGCTGCGACCGCCTCTTTCGCGCCGCGCTGCAAGGCCACGATGTGCTCCTGAATATCGCCCGTCGAGCTTTGGGTCTTGCTGGCCAGCGCACGCACTTCGTCAGCCACCACGGCAAAGCCTCTGCCCGTCTCACCTGCGCGAGCCGCTTCGATGGCTGCGTTCAACGCCAGCAGGTTGGTTTGCTCGGCAATACCATGAATGACTTCCAGCACCACCTCGATCTGCTGGCTTTGCTGCGCCAGACGCTCGATCACTTGCGCCCCCGTCTCAACCTGCCCGGCCAGCGCTTCGATCAACCCGCCAACCTGACTGGAGGTACGGGTGTTTTCATCGGTTGCCTGCTTGATATCGATCACCTGACGCAGGGCTGCCTGCATCGCATGGCTTTCCGACTGCGCCTCGTCGGCCATCTGCTCCAGCGCTTTGAGGCTGGCCGCCACTTCGTCCCGCTGCAATTCGGCCGCCGCATCGGCACCGGCGTTACGCTCGCTCATGACACCGATTTCCTGCCCGGTGCGCTGCGCCACCTCACCCGCCTCGCGGACGATAGGTTGCAGCTTGTCGATGAAGCGGTTGACCGCGGCCGACATATCACCAATCTCGTCATTACTGTCCAGCTTGACGCGCTTGGTCAGATCGCCCTCGCCCGCCGCCAGGTCATTGAGTGCCGCGATCAGCAGATGCAGCTTGCTGACGACCCGGCGCCCGAGCACCACCGCCAGTAACAGCAAGACACACAGGCCGACCAGCGCCAGACCCATGCCGATTCTCCAGCGCAGTGTTTCGGCAGCTTCCTGAACCGCAACACGCGTGTTGGCGGTCATCGCCACCCCTGCCGCCTGAGCCGACTGCAGACGCGTGCGCAAGGCCGTCGAGCTGTCTTTCGAGGCACTGGCAAGGCTGTCGGACACCAATTGTTCACCACTGGTGATCAGGGTCGCGAAACGCTTGTCCAGGGCGGCAAGGTTCTCTTCGACCGTTGCCGTGGACACACCCATGCGCACCTTGCCGATCTCGACACCGTTAGGGCTGATGGAAGCTTCAACGTAATACACGGAAGGATCGTTTTTCGCCGCATTGAGGACCTTGTCCATCGCCCGCTCGCCCTCGCCCTTGGCCAGCAGGGCCTTGACCAGCGGATTGTCGCGATTCATGTAACGCGTAAGGTGCTCACCTGCGGCGTCGTCATAAACGACGAACAGTACGTTGGGATTGCGCTGGGCACGGCGTGCGAATTCGGAAAGCGTCGGAGTGTCGTTGTCCCACATGGCGCGCGGAGCGACGGCAGCCAGCAGTTCGGCCATGTCGGTCGCGGACTCGCGAAGGTCTTTCTCCAGCGTGGCACGCAGTTGAGCCTGCTCGTCCTTCAGGCGGGTAGAAAGCCCGACACTCAGGCGCTGACGAGTGCTGGATGACAACGCATCGAGGCTCGATGTCACTTCGCTACTCGCCGACTCCAGCTCTGCGGAAAGATGTTGCGAATCTACCCCGAGACGGTTGGCGAGATCAGCCTCAAGCGCGGTGACCGTGCTCCGGGTAAGCGCAACCGCCACGATGACCTGCACCAAAAGGGCAATGCCCAGCGCAGTAAAGACCGGGCGCAGCAGACGACTTTGCAAGAGAGACAAGACTGCAGACACAGGAGAATCCTTCCACCCACAGCGCCATTAAAATGATGGCACTTTTCTGTCATCTTTGTAGCAAGCGCCGTGCCGTGACACAAGTCTCACTTTTTGCCGGATTGAATCCAACCGACGCGGAACGCAAAAAGGGCCGCAAATGCGGCCCTCTTTGTGGTGCTCGGCGATGGATCAGCCGAACGGATGACGCAGTACGATGGTTTCGTTGCGGTCAGGACCGGTCGAAATGATATCGATAGGCGCACCGACCAGCTCTTCGACGCGCTTGATGTAGGCGCGTGCAGCGGCCGGCAGCTCTTCAAGGGTCTTGGCACCCAGTGTGGACTCGCTCCAGCCCGGCATTTCTTCGTAGACCGGACGCAGGCCGAGGTAGCTGTCCGCGTCGGTAGGCGCGTCGATAACCGCGCCTTCTTCGTTCTCGTAGCCGATGCAGATGTTGATGGTTTCCAGACCGTCGAGCACGTCCAGCTTGGTCAGGCACAGACCCGAAATGCTGTTGATTTCGATAGCGCGACGCAGGATGACAGCATCGAACCAGCCGCAACGGCGGGCTCGACCGGTGGTAGCACCGAACTCGTGACCGCGCTTGGCCAGGAAGGCACCGACATCGTCAAACAGTTCGGTCGGGAACGGACCCGACCCCACGCGCGTGGTGTAGGCCTTGGTGATGCCCAGGATGTAATCCAGGTACATCGGACCAAAACCGGAACCGGTGGCAATGCCGCCCGCAGTGGTGTTGGAGCTGGTGACGTACGGGTAGGTACCGTGGTCTATGTCCAGCAGCGAACCCTGGGCACCTTCGAACATGATGTCTTTGCCGTCGCGACGCATTTCATGCAGCGCAGCGGTGACGTCAAGCATCAGCGGCTTGAGCATGTCAGCGTATTCCATGCACTCGTCGAGTGTCTTCTGGAAGTCGATGGCAGGCTCTTTGTAGTAATTGACCAGCACGAAGTTGTGGTAGTCGAGCAGTTCGCCCAGCTTGGCGGCGAAACGCTCGCGATGGAACAGGTCGCCGATGCGCAGACCGCGACGTGCAACCTTGTCTTCGTAAGCGGGGCCGATGCCGCGACCGGTGGTGCCGATCTTGAACTCGCCACGGGCCTTTTCACGCGCCTGGTCGAGTGCCACGTGATACGACAGGATCAGCGGGCAGGACGGGCTGATGCGCAGGCGCTCGCGCACCGGAATGCCTTTCTCTTCCAGCTTGATGATTTCGCGCAGGAGCGCGTCGGGAGCAACCACCACACCGTTACCGATCAGGCACTGCACGCCTTCGCGCAGCACACCGGACGGAATCAGGTGCAATACGGTTTTCTCACCGTCGATCACCAGTGTGTGGCCAGCGTTGTGGCCACCCTGATAGCGAACTACGGCGGTAGCATGTTCGGTCAGCAGATCAACGATCTTGCCTTTGCCCTCATCACCCCATTGAGTGCCCAGGACTACGACATTCTTACCCATAACACTTGTCCTCATTCACGCAAACTTGGTGCCGGCGGCGGCCGGCAGGAATACTCAAGAAGCCAGCGGCATTACCTGCCAGTGCTCGCCATGCTGAATCAATTGCCGGTCACAGTCGGCTTCACGCGCGGCGCTCGCCTGCTGCCCAGGCAAGGCCTGAACCACACGCTGACCTTCACTGCGCAACTGGCAAACCATCTGCCAGAGTGCCGCATCCGTACTGTCCGGCACCCAGATGCCACCAGACGGTAGGACGATTTCTGCCTGCCCCAGGGTAACCAGGGTTTTCAGGTCGGTGGAAAAGCCGGTCGCCGGGCGGGCACGACCGAAGTCGGCGCCGATGTCATCGTAACGACCGCCCTGAGCGATCGACTGGCCCACGCCCGGTACGAATACCGCGAACACCACACCGGTGTGGTAGTGGTAGCCGCGCAGTTCGCCGAGATCAAAGTACAGCGGCAACTGCGGGAAACGCGCAGTCAGACGCTCGGCGATCGACAGCAGGTCATCCAGCGCGGCCAGCACCGGCGCAGGTGCGCCGGCCAGACGATCACGTGCGGCGTCCAGCACTTCACGACCACCGCACAGATCGACCAGTGCGCGCAGCATCGTTGCCAGCTCTCGCGGCAGATCGGCGGTCAGGGCAATCACCTCATCGATGGCCTTGCGCTGCAGCGCATCGAACAGCTGCTGCTCGACTTCACCCGACAGGCCGGCGGCACGCGCCAGACCACGGTAGATACCGACATGCCCGAGGTCCATGTGCACATCCGGCACATCGGCCAGTTGCAGCATGGCCAGCATCAGGCTGATGACTTCGACGTCGCTGCTCGGGCTCGCATCGCCGTACAACTCGGCACCCAGTTGTATCGGGCTGCGCGAGGACGACAGCGCGCGCGGCTGGGCATGCAGAACGCTGCCCGCGTAGCACAGACGGCTCGGGCCTTCACGTTTCAGGGTGTGAGCATCGATGCGTGCAACCTGCGGCGTGATGTCGGCGCGAAAGCCCATCTGCCGGCCCGATTGCGGGTCGATAACCTTGAAGGTGCGCAGATCCAGATCCGAACCCGCGCCAGTCAGCAGCGACTCGAGATACTCGATATGCGGGGTGACGACAAACTCATAGCCCCAGCTCTGAAACAGATCCAACACCTGACGGCGCGCTACTTCAATGCGCGCCGCTTCCGGTGGCAGTACTTCTTCGATGCCATCTGGTAGCAGCCAGCGGTCGACCGTTGCCATTACGCCATTCCCCTGTGATCCAGGCGGCCAGCCTACGGGCCGACCTTGAGTGAAGCAGAAAGTGGTGCGCCGTATGACGGGCACGACAAATGCCCGAGACAGGCCTTGTAGACCACTTTCCTCGAAAAATCTTGCCGCGTTCCGATTCAGATACGGCCAATCAATCGTGCAGACGCAAAAAAGCCGGGAATTTCCCGGCTGCCGCATGATACACACGTTTCACCGTACGTTCACCCCACCGGGCGGTTTTGCCGCCCGGCGGATGATTAATTACGGCTTGGCTTTTTCCATGTAGCGAAAGAATTCGCTGTTCGGATCAAGCACCATCACGTCGCTCTTGTTCGCAAAGCTTTCGCGGTAGGCACGCAGGCTGCGATAGAACGCGTAGAACTCCTGGTCCTGACCATACGCCTTGGAGTAGATCGCGGCAGCCTGGGCATCACCATCACCACGCGCTTCTTCCGACTCGCGATAGGCTTCGGCCAGCAGCACACGACGCTGACGATCGGCGTCGGCACGGATGCCTTCAGCCAGCTCGTTACCCTTGGCACGGTGCTCGCGCGCTTCACGCTCACGCTCGGTGCTCATACGTTCGAAAACGCTGCGATTCACTTCCTTCGGCAGATCGATGGCCTTGACCCGGACATCGACGACTTCGATACCCAGCTCCTTCTCGGCCATGCGGTTCAGCGAACCGGTGATATCGGCCATCAGCGCGTCTCGCTCACCCGACACGACTTCGTGCAGGGTGCGCTTGCCGAACTGGTCACGCAGGCCGGATTCCAGACGACGCGAAAGACGCTCGTCGGCAATCTGCTTGAGGCCGGAAGTCGCGGTGTAGAAACGCTCCGCATCCTTCACACGCCACTTGGCGTAGGCATCGACCATGACCGCTTTCTTTTCCAGTGTCAGGAAGCGCTGGGTCGGTGCATCGAGGGTCAGCAAACGACCGTCGAACTTGCGCACCTGGTTCACGTAAGGAACCTTCACATGCAGACCCGGCTGAACGTCAGCCTGGACCACACGACCGAATTGCAGCAGGACCGCACGCTCTGTCTGGGACACGATGTAGAAGCTGTTCCAGGCAATGACGGCCAGTATCACGCCAACAATGAGGGCGATCAGCGATTTGTTACTCATCAGCGAGTCTCCCTGGTACGTACTTCACCACGCTGCTGAGCCTCATTCGCCCGGGCAGCGGCGGCAGCAGCGGCAGCATCATTGGCCGACTGCGATGGCGTACCTGAATTGGAGCCATTGCCGTTACTGCTGCGGCTGCTCTCGATCATCTTGTCGAGCGGCAGATAAAGCAGATTGTTCTGCCCCTTGTCGCCGGTCACAAGCACCTTGCTGGTATTGCTGAAGACTTCCTGCATGGTGTCCAGATACAGACGCTGACGGGTGACTTCAGGAGCCTTGCGGTACTCGGCAACCAGTTTGGTAAAGCGATCCGCCTCACCCTTGGCACGCGAAACCACTTCATCGCGGTAACCGTTGGCATCTTCGAGAATACGCTGAGCCTGACCACGGGCTTCCGGGATCACACCATTGGCGTAGCTTTCAGCCTGGTTGCGTGCACGCTGCTCGTCTTCACGGGCGCGGATCACGTCATCAAAGGCTTCCTGCACTTCACGCGGCGCGGCGGCGCTCTGTACGTTCACCTGGGTCACGGTGATGCCGGTGCGGTAGGTATCCAGGAAGCGTTGCAGACGCTCCTTGATTTCGCTGGCCATCAGTTCGCGGCCTTCAGTCAGCACCTGATCCATCGCCGTGGAACCCACGACATGGCGCAACGCACTTTCAGTCGCGTGCTGCAGGCTGATTTCAGGCTGATCGACGTTCAGCACGAACGCCTGAAGATCGCTGATCTTGTATTGCACGGTCAGCGGCACTTCGACGATGTTCTCGTCTTCGGTGAGCATCTGGCCCTGCTTGCTGTAGGCACGCTCGCGAGTCACGTTCTCCATGTACTTGCGATCGAACGGCGGGAAGTAGATGTTAAGACCCGGGCCCACGGTCTCGTGGTACTGACCGAAACGCAGCACGACAGCCTGCTCTTGCTCGTCAACCACATAGATAGCGCTGTAAAGCCAGAAAGCGACGAGCACGACCAGGCCGATGCCGAGCAGGCCGAAGCCGCCGCCCTTGCCTGAACCGCCGCCACTGCCACTGCCGCCGCCATCACTGCCGCGTTTGTTACCGCCGCCGAACAACCCCTTCAGGCTTTCCTGCAGCTTACGGAAGGCCTCGTCGAGATCAGGTGGTCCCTTGCGGTCGCCGCCACGGCGTTTGCCACCCCAGGGATCTTGATTATTCGAGTTGCCACCCGGCTCATTCCAAGCCATAGCGCTCTCCATCTGATAAAGCAAAGACGCGCCCGCGGCGCGCCGACCAATGCTACAGAATGCTCGGGAAAGCCGTACAACGGCTTTCTCGTGCTTTTATTGCAAAGTGTGTTGCTCGATGAACTCCAGCGGCTGCAATCCTTCGCGACTCACCAGTCGATTGAGTTCAACGCGCGGCAGTCGTACGGCCAGCACACTGGCACCTTCCTCATCATGCGTTTCGCTCTGCACCGCACCCAGTTCAAAGAACTGGGCACGCAGCCGGGCAAGACTTTGAGGCAGAAGCAGCGTGCCGACGAACAGGTCGTCGCCGAGCAATTCGGCGATAGCCTGTTTGAGCAGATCAAGCCCTCGACCATCACGGGCAGAAACCCAGACACGCTGCGGCTTGCCGTCGGCATCGCGCTGTATCTGAGGCTCTACGCCTTCAAGCAGATCGAGTTTGTTATAGACCTCGAGGATCGGCAAGCCCTCGGCGCCGATCTCGCCAAGCACCGCCATGACCTGCTCGATCTGCGACATGCGATCCGGCTCGTGGGAGTCGATCACATGCAGCAGTAAATCGGAGTTGCTCGATTCTTCAAGCGTCGCGCGGAAGGCCTCGACCAGCTTGTGCGGCAGATGGCGAATGAAGCCCACTGTATCGGCCAGCACGATAGGGCCCAGGTCATCGAGTTGCAGACGACGCAGGGTCGGATCGAGCGTGGCGAACAGTTGGTCTGCCGCAAACACATCCGAATCGGTTACCGAGTTGAACAGGGTCGATTTGCCGGCGTTGGTATACCCCACCAGTGAAACCGATGGAATATCCGCGCGACGACGCCCGCGACGGGCCTGATCACGCTGGCTGCGAACCTTCTCCAGCCGTCCCTTGATCTGCCGCAGGCGAACCCGCAATAGACGTCGGTCGGTTTCAAGCTGGGTTTCGCCCGGACCGCGCAGGCCGATACCACCTTTCTGTCGCTCAAGGTGGGTCCAGCCACGGACCAGACGGGTACTCATGTGCTCAAGCTGGGCCAGTTCGACCTGAAGCTTGCCTTCGTGAGTACGCGCCCGTTGCGCAAATATATCGAGAATCAGACCGGTGCGATCAAGTACACGACACTCGAAAACGCGTTCGAGGTTGCGTTCCTGACTGGGCGTCAGGGTGTGATTGAAGATGACCAGATCGGCCTGTTCGGCCTTGACCTGATCGCGAAGCTCTTCGACCTTGCCAGAGCCGATCAGATACTTGGCCGAAGGCCGATGACGCGGCACGTTGATAAACGCAACGGTATCGGCACCGGCCGAGATGGCCAATTCCTGAAACTCCTGCGGATCTTCGCGCGCCTCAGGGTCCTGACCATCCAGATGAACGAGAATTGCACGTTCACCACCACTGTGGCGCTCAAAGAACAAGGCAGACTCCTATCAGGCGTTACCTGGCTCGGCGTCCGCACCGTCAGCGTCTGTAGCGCTTGGCAGGCGAATCGGGCGAACCGGTACGACGGTGGAAATAGCGTGTTTGTAGACCATCTGGCTGACCGTGTTCTTCAGCAAAATGACGAACTGGTCGAAAGACTCGATCGTACCCTGCAGCTTGATACCGTTGACCAGATAGATCGATACCCCGACCTTCTCTTTACGCAAGGTATTCAGGTAAGGGTCTTGTAGCGAATGCCCTTTTGACATGTGCCGCACTCCTTTAAGGATCAATAAAATAAAAAATCGAATTCGATTAGCTTGACCGACCACCCCCCAAGGATAGACGGCTATTGCAGGGACTCAGCTCAATATGGAGACCGATCCCAGGTATTTCAAGGCGCGCGACAGATTGTCGCTGGCCAGGCTGTCCAGCCAGTGCAAGTCCTCCCAGCTGCGTAGCCAGGTGAACTGCCTTTTGGCCAGCTGGCGCGTTGCAATGATGCCGCGCTCCTGCATTTCATCCCGCGTCAGCTTCCCATCCAGGTGATCCCAGACCTGGCGATAACCGACGGCTCTTATCGATGGCAACCCCGAATGCAGGTCACCTCTTGAGCGCAATGCCAGTACTTCGTCCAGAAACCCCTGATCCAGCATTTGCTCGAAACGTAGCGCGATGCGTTGGTGCAGCACCTTGCGATCAGCCGGAGCGATGGCAAGGTTCGCGACAGTATAGGGCAATTGCTGGCGCCCTGATGCGGCTGCTTCGGTACTTTGCGCAGTTTGTTGCTCGCGATGTGCCGTCATGCTCATTCCGCTGACGCGATACACCTCGAGCGCCCTGATCAGCCGTTGCGGATCGTTGGGGTGAATACGTGCCGCCGAAACGGGATCGACCACCGCCAATTGATCGTGCAATGCCTGCCAACCGAAGGCCTGTGCATCGGCCTCAAGCTGCGCCCTGACCTGTGCATCGGCCGCCGGCATGTCTGCCAGCCCGTCCAATAGAGCCTTGAAATACAACATAGTGCCGCCGACCAGCAAAGGAATATTTCCGCGTGCGGTAATTTCCGCCATGGCCGCCAGGGCGTCACTGCGAAAATCGGCTGCGGAGTAGCTTTGCGCCGGGTCGAGAATATCGATCAGACGGTGAGGATGTTCAGCCAGCTGCGTCTTCGACGGCTTGGCGGTGCCGATGTCCATGCCGCGATAGACCAGCGCAGAATCGACGCTGATCAACTCGCAGGGCAGCACTTTGGTCAGTTCTATCGCAAGGTCGGTCTTGCCTGCAGCAGTAGGCCCCATGAGAAAGATGGCCGGAGGTAAAGCGTTCATTCATTGACCGCGCAGGAATAATTTATCCAGGTCATTGAGACCCATCTGGGTCCAGGTAGGACGACCGTGGTTGCATTGCCCGCTGCGCTCGGTGTTTTCCATGTCACGCAGCAGGCCGTTCATTTCCGGGATGGCCAGACGCCGATTGGCGCGAATCGCGCCGTGGCAGGCCATGGTGCCGAGCAGCTCGTTCATGTGCGCCTGCACCCGGTCGCTGGTGCCGTATTCCATGAGGTCAGCCAGTACATCGCTGACCAGCCGGTTGGCTTCGGCCTGTTTGAGCAATGCAGGGATCTGGCGGATCGCCAGGGTTTCCGGGCCGAGCCGCTGCAGTTCGAAGCCCAGGCGCTGAAAAGTCGCAAGGTGCTCTTCGGCACAATCCGCTTCACGCTGGCTGACCGCGATGGATTCGGGCACCAGCAATGGCTGGCCGCTCAGGCCTTCGTTGGCCATGGCTATTTTAAGGCGCTCGTACATGATCCGCTCGTGAGCGGCATGCATGTCCACCAGCACCAGGCCGTGGGCATTTTCAGCAAGAATGTAGATACCCTTGAGCTGCGCCAACGCATAACCCAGCGGCGGAATGTCACCGGGCGATTCAGGCAGCGACGCGGGCGCGGCACTGGGCAGCGGCGCGAAGAATTCACGATAAGCGCTTTGTGCTTCGGCCACCGGCACGCCAGCGGTGGGCCGAGGCGTGTATTGATACTGATAACCGCTGCCAGCGCCGCCACCGGCAGCAGGCCGGGAAAACGGCTCGCCCTGGGGCTGCTCCAGCACATTGTTGGCCAGACGCATTTCACCCTGCGGCCCGAATTCACCCGCTTCAGGTCCGCTCGGGCGGGTCTCGGCGACAACCGGCGCGCTGCCACCCAACTGATTTTCAGGGCGCACATCGCCCAGCGCGCAGTAGAGCGTGCCATACAGAAAGTCGTGCACCATGCGCCCGTCGCGGAAGCGCACTTCGTGTTTGGTCGGGTGAACGTTGACGTCCACAGCGGCCGGATCGACCTCGAAGAACAGCACAAAGGTCGGATGACGGCCATTGAACAGCACGTCGCGATACGCCTGACGCACCGCGTGTGCGACCAGCTTGTCGCGCACTGCCCGGCCATTCACGAAGAAGTATTGCAGGTCGGCCTGGCTGCGCGAGAAAGTCGGCAGCCCTACCCAGCCCCACAGATGCAGGCCATTGCGCTCGATCTCGATGGGCAGCGCCTGCTCCAGAAAGCCCGGCCCGCAGATTGCCGAGACACGTCGCGCTCTGGCGGTGTCGTCATGCGCTTCATGCAGGCTCAGCACGGTCTTGCCGTTATGACGCAGGTGGAAGGCCACGTCGAAACGCGCCAGCGCCATGCGCTTGATGACTTCCTGCAAATGATCGAATTCGGTTTTTTCGGCTTTCAGAAACTTGCGTCGGGCCGGCGTGTTGAAGAACAGGTCGCGCACTTCAACGGAGGTGCCTACCGGATGCGCGGCTGGCTGCACGCGTGGCGCCATGTCACGACCTTCGGTTTCGACCTGCCACGCCTGATCGGCGTCGCGGGTGCGCGAGGTCAGGGTCAGACGCGCCACGGAGCTGATCGAAGCCAGCGCTTCGCCGCGAAACCCCAGGCTCATGACCCGCTCGAGGTCTTCCAGGTCGCGAATCTTGCTGGTCGCGTGGCGTGCCAGCGCCAATGGCAGATCGTCCGAAGAGATACCGCCGCCATCGTCACGCACTTTCAACAGTTTGATACCGGCCTGCTCGACGTCGACATCGATGCGCCGCGCGCCGGAATCGAGGCTGTTTTCCAGCAGTTCCTTGATCACCGAAGCCGGACGCTCGACAACTTCGCCCGCCGCAATCTGGTTGGCCAGACGCGGACTGAGCAGTTCGATGCGTGCTGCGTTCAGGGCAGTCTGAGCGTTATCGGCTTCGGCGCCGTCGAGCAGGAGATCGGTCATTACTGAGTCGCCACCTCGGAACTTGGAATACGCAGATCCTGGCCGATCTTCAATTCATCGGACTTCAGATTGTTGGCGCTGCGCAAAGTGGCGATGTTCATGTCGTAGCGCGCGGCGAGCATGGCCAGGGTTTCGCCGGAACGAACGACGTGATTGCGCGGCCCCTGGGCCAGCTTGCCGTTATCACGCAGCCAGGCGATATAGGTGCCCTGCGGCGGGTTCTGCTGGAAGAACTGTTTGACGCCCGACGTGATCGAACGCGCCAGCGCCTGTTGATGCGACGCAGAACCGAGCTTGTTGGCCTCATTGGCGTTGGAGATAAAGCCGGTTTCCACCAGAATCGACGGAATATCCGGCGACTTGAGCACCATGAAGCCCGCCTGCTCGACACGTGACTTGTGCAGCGAGGTCACGCGGCCAATATTGCTCAATACCTTTTGGCCAACGTTCAGGCTCGAAGACAGCGACGCGGTCATGGACAGGTCCAGCAACACGCCCGCGAGCATGCGGTCCTTGTCGTCGAGGCTGACCGCGCCGGCACCACCAATCAGGTCGGAACGGTTTTCACTGTCCGCCAGCCAGCGTGCGGTTTCGGAAGTAGCCCCCCGATCGGACAAGGCAAACACAGATGCGCCGAACGCAGCGGAGGACGGCGCGGCGTCGGCGTGGATCGACACAAACAGATCGGCACCCTTGGAACGGGCGATCTCGGTACGTTTTCGCAACGGAATAAAGTAGTCGCCGGTGCGCGTGAGTTCGGCGCGGTAGCCTTTCTCGGCATTCACCTGGCGCTGCAACTCCTTGGCAATCGACAGCACCACGTTTTTCTCTTTCTGACCGGCACCGCCCGAGGCACCAGGGTCTTCCCCGCCGTGCCCGGCATCGATCACCACGACGATGTCGCGCTTGCCGTTCGGCACCGGGGTCAGCTTGATTTCAGGCTTGGCCGGGCTGACCGGAACCGCGGGCGCGGTGTTGGCTGCGGTGTCGGGAATCACAGGTGTCGGATTGGCATCGGCGGCGTTGTCGTACAGGTCGACCACCAGACGGTTGCCGTATTGCTGATTAGGCGCCAGCGTGAAGCTCTTCGGGGTCACACCCTTTTTCAGGTCGATGACCACGCGCAGGTCGGTAGGCGTGCGCTGCGCAGAACGCATGCTGCTGATCGGCGTATTGGCCGTCGGTACGTTCAAGGGGCCGCCAAGCGTCGCACCATTGATATCGATCACCAGACGGTCAGGCGAAGTCAGGGTAAACAGGCTGTGCTGGACCGGCCCAGTCAGGTCGAAGACCAGACGAGTGTTATCCGGCGCACGCCATAAGCGGACACTTCGTACTTGCGTAGCGGCAACCGCCTCGACAGCCAGGGCCATCAACAGCAGACCAACTACAGTAACCAGCGCGCGCATGCGCATACCTAACCCCATATCTATTTGAATTCCAAAGCCAAAGTGGCACACCAACGTTCGCCACGCGAGCCCAGCGGGCTCAATATCACGGACCGACCTTCTCCGTGCGGCCCAATGGTAATGGTCAGGTCAGGCTTTGGCAAAAAGCCTGCACCACGCTGGGGCCATTCAATCAGACAAAGTGCGTCGCCGTCGAAGTAATCACGCACGCCCATGTACTCGAGTTCTTCCGGATCGACCAGCCGGTAAAGGTCAAAGTGAAACACCTTTATCGCGCCGATTTCGTAAGGTTCGACCAGCGTAAAAGTAGGACTCTTGACGGCCCCGACATGCCCGAAGCCGCGAATCAATCCCCGCGAAAGCGTGGTTTTTCCAGCGCCCAGATCGCCATCCAGAAAGATGACGCCAAGGCCTTCAGTGACCTTGGCCAGACGTGCACCAAAATCCATCATTGCCTCTTCGCCCACCACATGCAGCGTTAAATCAGACACGGTTGCAGCTCCTCCAATAACTGACGAATGGCAGGAATAATATCGCTGGCGGCCAGCCCTCGACCGCACTCACCGACTTTCTGACCGGCGCTTGCGTGGAGCCACACGGCCAGACAGGCCGCGTCGAACGGCTTGAGATGCTGCGCCATCAGCGCGCCGGTCAATCCGGCCAGCACGTCACCCAGCCCCGCGGTGGCCATGGCCGGATGACCGCGGTCGCACAGCGCCAGTTGCCCGCTCGCATCGGCAATCAGGCTGCCGGAGCCCTTGAGCACACAAACCGTATCGAATTTACGCGCCAGCGCCCGCACTGCAGCAGCCCGGTCAGCCTGAACGTCCTTGATGCCCACGCCCAGCAACCGCGCCGCCTCGCCCGGATGCGGGGTGATGACACTGCCTTTGGGCAGGCTGACCAGCCCGGCGGCCAGCATGTTCAGCGCATCGGCGTCCCACACCTGCGGACGATCCGCATTGGCAGCCGCCGACAGCAGGCTGCGCCCCCAGGCCGCCTGCCCCAGTCCGGGACCGACCACCAACACGCTGGCTGGCTCGATCAAGCCCATCAGCTGGTTGGCCGAATGAATCGCCGCGCTCATGATCTCCGGCATGCGCGTCAGGGCGGCCGGAACATGTTCGGGCCTTGTCGCCAGCGTCAGCATGCCTGCACCGCTGCGCAGGGCGCTTTCGGCGCTGAGCAACGCTGCGCCACCAAAACCGTGATCGCCACCGATGACCAGCACCCGGCCAAACATACCTTTATGGGCGGTTCGCGGGCGTGCTGCCAGTTGCGGCAGGTTGTGTTTATCGAGGCGCTTCGCACTGAACGGCGCCTGCGCCACCAACGCCGGGTCTGTACGCAGGTCGTCGAAAATCAGCTCACCTACCAGATCCGCCGCATCGCCCGTCAACAACCCCACTTTGAGGCCGATGAACGTAACGGTCACATCGGCACGCACCGCGACACCCAACGTCTGGCCGGTATCTGCGCTCAAGCCAGACGGAATATCCACCGCCACGACGGGCAGACCACTGTCGTTGATAGCGTTGATGGCCGAGACATAGGGCTCGCGCACCTTGCCTTCGAGCCCGGTGCCGAGCAAGGCATCCAGCACCACACCGGCCAGCGGCTGCCCGGCCCATGCCTGAATATCAATACCGAAAGCCGCAGCATGCGCCGCCGCGGCATCCCCCGTCAGTGCGGCCGGATCGCCGACGGCCAGCACCCTGACCTGCCAGCCGGCCTTGTGCGCCATGGCAGCCACCAGATACCCGTCACCGGCGTTGTTGCCACGCCCGGTCAAGACGGTCAGCTCGTTGGCCTCCGGCCAGCGCCGAAGCAAGGTGTGCCACAACGCTTGCGCAGCACGCAGCATCAATTCCAGGCCGGGTGTACCGGCCGCAATCAGCCGTGCGTCGAGGTCGCGGACCTGCGCAGCGCTGTACAGCGCGTCGGGTAAATGAGGTTTAGTGTCGAACATGCGTCTATGGGCTCCGATGTCTGGCAGAATTATACGCACCTTGGCCCCGGTTTCTCTCTGCGCATGTCCGCTATTACTGCTGTAGTTCCCACTTCCGATGATCTTGCCGCCCTTGCCGTTTCAATCAAGGCGTGGGGGCGTGAGTTGGGCTTTCAGGAAGTCGGGATCAGCGGCCTGGACCTGGCAGAGCACGAGCAGCATCTGCAACGCTGGCTCGATGCAGGCTATCACGGGGAAATGGACTATATGGCAGCCCATGGCAGCAAACGTTCCCACCCCGATGAGCTGGTGCCGGGAACGCTGCGCGTGGTGTCGCTGCGCATGGATTATCTGCCGGGCGACACCGAGATGGCGCAGCGCCTGACCGAGCCGGAAAAAGCCTATGTCTCACGCTACGCGCTGGGCCGTGATTATCACAAACTCATCCGCAAGCGCCTGCAGCAACTGGCCGAGCGTATTCAGCAGGCCATCGGACCGTTTGGCTTTAGGGCCTTCGTGGACAGCGCGCCTGTGCTGGAAAAGGCCATCGCCGAACAGGCCGGGCTGGGCTGGATCGGCAAGAACACGCTGGTGCTCAACCGCAAGGCGGGCAGCTTCTTCTTTCTCGGCGAGCTGTTTGTCGATATCCCGTTGCCGGTGGATGCGCCCCATGCGACCGAACATTGCGGTCGCTGTACAGCCTGCCTGGACATCTGCCCGACCGCCGCGTTTATCGGCCCTTACGTGCTGGACGCGCGGCGCTGCATTTCCTATCTGACCATCGAGCTGAAGACGGCGATCCCCGAAGAGCTGCGGCCATTGATCGGCAACCGGGTGTTCGGGTGCGATGATTGCCAGATCGTCTGCCCGTGGAACCGCTTCGCCCGGCCAACCGAGCAGAGCGACTTTCAGCCGCGTCATAATCTGGACAACGCCGGGCTGGCCGAGCTGTTCCTCTGGGATGAAGAGAAATTCCTCGGCAGCACCGAAGGCTCGCCACTGCGCCGGGCAGGTTATGAGCGCTGGCTACGCAACCTGGCCGTGGGGCTGGGCAATGCGCCCTCTACCATCCCGGTGATCGAGGCCCTGCAAGCACGGCGCGACTATCCTTCGGAACTGGTCAGGGAACATGTGGAATGGGCGCTGCAGAGGCACGGCGTGGCGCCGCTTTAAAGGTACCCCCTGGATATTCCTGTGGGAGCCAACTGCTCGCGAAGAGGCAGGGACAATCGCCGGAGATTTATGCCTCTGTCAGTCAGCCTTCGCGAGCAAGCGAAGCGTAGCCCGGCTCGCTCCTACATGGTTATGACTGAACAACATTGCCTCCCACAAGACTAGCTTGGGCATGCCGCTCGTGGCCTTCTCCCCTCTTCAAGGCTCGTCTTTATAGACAAACTTGGGCATTTCCCAGCGGAAACGAATCGCCAGGAGGCGCAGCAGCAGGCCGCCGAACAGGGTGATCAGCACCGCTTGCTCGTTCGGCAACTGCAGGTACTGGCACAGCAGAAAACACCATGCGGCCAGAAACGACACGCTGGCGTACAGCTCGCGGCGGAAGATCAGCGGGATGTCGTTGCAGAAGATGTCACGCAGGATGCCACCGAAAACCCCGGTGATCACGCCGCAGACTGACGCGATCAGCAGACCGTGCCCGGCCTCCAGCGCGGTCATGCAGCCGATCAGGGTAAAGGCCACCAGCCCCAGTGCGTCGAGCACCAGAAACAGTGAGCGCAGGTGACGCATCAATGGCGCGATGAAGATCGTCACCAGCGCCGCCACACTGGTCAGAACCAGATACTCCGGGTGCTTGACCCAGGTCAGCGGGTAATGACCAATCAGCACGTCGCGCACCGACCCGCCCCCCAGCGCCGTGACGCAGGCAATCAGCACCACGCCGAACCAGTCCATCCCGCGCCGCCCTGCAGACAGGGCTCCCGTCATGGCTTCAGCAGTGATAGCGATCAGATAAAGCATCAGCAACATGGCGGGGACTCTGCGACAAAGGCGCGCAGTCTAACCAGCCGACCAACGCACTGAAAGAGTGCAGCGAAGATTATTCACTGCACGCGCGAGTCTCGATCAGGCCTTGATGAAGTGCTCACGATAAAAGCGCAGCTCGGCAATCGACTCGCGGATGTCGTCGAGCGCCAGGTGGGTGCTGCCTTTCTTGAATTTCAGCTCGGGAGACCAGCGCGCAGCCAGTTCCTTGAGGGTCGAGACATCCAGGTTGCGGTAGTGGAAGTAGTTTTCCAGCGTCGGCATGTGACGATACAGGAAGCGGCGATCCTGGCAGATGCTGTTGCCGCAGATCGGCGAACTGCGCTCTGGCACCCACAGTTTAATGAACTCAAGGGTCTGCGCCTCGGCTTCAGCCAAGCTGACGGTACTTTCCCGCACGCGCTGGGTCAGGCCAGAACCGCCGTGCTGGCGAGTGTTCCACTCGTCCATTTTCGCCAGCGTCTCGTCGCTCTGATGCACAGCGATCACCGGACCTTCGGCCAGGGTGTTCAGCTCGCTATCGGTGATGATCGTGGCCATTTCGATAATGACATCGGTATCAGGGTCCAGACCGGTCATTTCCAGATCGATCCAGATCAGGTTCTGCTTGTTCTGCATGTGTCGACTCCTCAGCGTAGGCGCGCAGTTTAGCTCACCCTGCCGTGCTAGACTCCTGCCGATCCATCGTACTGCCTAATTCATCGGTTACATCACATCGGAACACCCATGGCCAAACGCCAACTCAATCGTCGTCAGAACTGGCGCATCGAAAAAATTCAGGGCGAGCGTGCTGCCCGCGCGGCAAAACGCGAGTCCGCTACGCTTGAAACACTTGAGGGTGGCGACCTCGGCCCCGAGCAGACGGGCCTGGTGATCGCTCACTTCGGCGTGCAAGTCGAAGTCGAGGCCCAGGAAGGCGAAGCGACCGGTCAGGTCTTTCGCTGCCACCTGCGCGCCAACCTGCCTGCATTGGTGACCGGTGATCGCGTGGTATGGCGCGCCGGCAATCAGGGCATTGGCGTCATCGTCGCGCAATTGCCTCGCACCACCGAACTGCGCCGCCCGGATTCACGCGGCCAGCTCAAGCCTGTGGCTGCCAACGTCGACCTGATCGTGATCGTCTTCGCGCCGATGCCCGAGCCGCACGCCAACCTGATCGACCGCTATCTGGTGGCCGCCGAGCATGCCGGGATTCGTCCGTTGCTGCTGCTCAACAAGGCCGACCTGATCGACGAACAGAATGCGCCCGCGCTCAATGCGCTGCTGGCGGTCTACCGCACGCTGGGTTACCCGGTGCTGGAAGTGTCCGCACACCACGGTGATGGCATGCAGAGCCTGCAAAGCCAGCTTGACGGGCACATCAGCGTGTTCGTCGGCCAGTCCGGCGTCGGCAAGTCCTCGCTGGTCAACAGCCTGTTGCCGGAAACGGACACTCGGGTCGGTCCGCTGTCCGAAGTTTCCGGTCAGGGCACACACACCACGACCACCGCCCGCCTGTTCCACTTCCCGCGCGGCGGCGATCTGATCGACTCGCCGGGCATCCGGGAGTTCGGCCTGGGGCACGTCAGTCGTGCCGACGTAGAGGCAGGTTTCATCGAGTTCAACGACCTGATCGGTACCTGCCGCTTTCGTGACTGCAAGCATGACCGCGAACCGGGCTGCGCCCTGCTCAAGGGTCTTGAGGACGGCAGTGTGCAACAGCAGCGCATGAACAGCTACCGCTCGATCATTGCCAGCCTGCCGCAAGACAGCTACTGAAGACCGAACGCCGCACGCAAAAACGCCGCGATGATCGCGGCGTTTTTGTAGCGGTTACCGCTCAGTTCTGGGCCGGCTCGACCCGCAACTTGCCATCGTCAAAGATGTTCAGCTTCTGGCGGATCTCGTGCGGCTGGGCGTAGGCCTGCGGATCGGGCGGCGCCGCTGTCGAAGCCCCCGGAGCAGCAGGTACCGCCGGAGCCGCGGGTGTCGCAGGCGCTGGCGCGGCAGGTGTGACTGGCGCACCACCGGAGTTCTGATCGCCCTCGATGCGGTGTTGGGCCTTTTTGGTCAGCACCACGATATCGATGCGGCGATTGATCGGGTTGGTCGGGTTCTGGTGGTCATAAAGAGCAGACGACGCGTACCCCACTACCCTGGCCACTTGCGAGTCCGGATACGTGCCGGCTACCAGCGCACGGCGTGCAGCGTTCGCACGGTTGGCCGAAAGCTCCCAGTTGCCGAACCCGCCACTGCCCACAAAAGGCGTTGCATCGGTGTGGCCGCTGATACTGACCTTGTTTGGCACGCTTTTAATGGTGTCAGCCAGGGCCAGCAGAATGTCTTCGAAATAAGGCTTGAGGCGCGCGCTGCCCGAGTCGAACATCGGCCGGTTTTCCGCATCCATGATCTGGATACGCAACCCGTCCTGAGTGATCTCGAACAGAATCTGGTCCTTGAACTTCTGCAGTTGCGGATTTTCCTGGACCTTGTTCTGCAGTTCCTGGAGCAGCATCTCCAGACGCTCTTGCTCCACTGCTTCAGCCTTGGTCTCGGCATTTTCCGCTTCGATCGGCACCGTATCCGGCGACGGCGTGGTCTGAACCTCAGGGTTCAGCGTCTGGTTTGGCGACATCTCCGGCGAACCGCCCAGATCGATCACATACGGCGAACCGCTGTCCGAGAAGCCGACCGGGTCTTTGAAATAACCGGCGACCGCGAGCAACTGCTCGGGGGTGGCAGACGACATCAGCCACAGCACCAGAAAGAACGCCATCATCGCGGTCGCGAAGTCGGCAAACGCGATTTTCCAGGCACCGCCGTGATGTCCGCCACCGAAGCGCTTTACGCGCTTGATGATAATCGGCTGATTATTTTCCATGACTTAGCGACCGCGAACCGCTTGTTCCAGCTCGCTGAAGCTGGGGCGATGCAGCGGATAGAGAACCTTGCGGCCGAACTCGACAGCCAGCGAAGGCGGCATGCCGGAGGCCGAAGCAACCAGAGACGCCTTGATGGCCTCGTAGACGTTCATTTCTTCCTTGGCATCATGCGCAAGGCTGGTGGCCAGAGGACCGAAGAAACCGTAAGCCGCGAGAATACCGAAGAACGTACCGACCAGCGCCGCACCTACGTGCATACCGATCGCAGCCTTGTCGCCCGAACCCAGCGACGCCATGGTCACCACGATACCCAGTACCGCAGCCACGATACCGAAGCCGGGCATACCGTCGGCGATACCGGTAATGGCGTGGGATGGATGCTCGAGGTCTTCTTTCATGCTCAGCAGTTCCATGTCGAACAGACCTTCCAGCTCATGGGGAGCCATGTTGCCGGACGACATGATGCGAAGGTAGTCGCAGATGTACGCAGTCATGCGCTCATCCTTGAGCACACCCGGGTATTTGGCGAAGATTGGGCTGGAGGCAGCGTCTTCGATATCCCCTTCGATCGCCATCATGCCTTCACGGCGGCTCTTGTTGAGGATTTCGTACACCAGCCCCAGCACTTCGAGGTAATAGGCATGTGTGAAGCGCGAACCGAACATCTTCAGCGACTTCTTGAACACGTGCATGAACATGTAGCCAGGGTTGGCCTGGAGGAACGCGCCCAGTGCAGCACCGCCGATAATCAAGACCTCGTACGGTTGGAACAGCGCCATGACCTTGCCATGGGACAGCACATATCCGCCGATGACACTTGCGAGAACGACAATGATGCCGATGATTTTAGCCATAGGAAAAAATACTTTACTGAGTCGGGTTCAGGGACAGTCCGGAAGTTGTTGAATCTCTTCTTCTCCTTATCGGCCTAACTGGGCCAGACTATAGCCGGTTCTTTTGAAAAACCCATTTATGCGCCTCCATAAAAGGAGGAAAATGGCCTCAGCACCCCGTACGCTGGCGGTTTCCCAGCTCAGATAATCAGCCGCACAGGCCCTCGAATGCCGACAGTACACGCAGCACATCACCTCGTTCCGAAGACGCTGGATGCCTGGGTCAAACTGCTTGACGGCATCGCGTTGCCGGTCCCTGCCGTCAATCATGGACACGTCCGCGCAGCACTGAACGACAGTCGTCGGTCGCTGCGTGAAATTGCCGAAATGATGCAGGAAAGTCCTGCGCTGGTGCTCAGCGTGATGCGCGAAGCCAACCATCACACCCACGGTTTGACCGAGCAGGCCGAGAGCCTCGAAATTGCGATCAACCGCCTGGGGCTGGCGCGTACCGAAGTCCTTCTGGGCCGTTTGCCGGCCAAGCCGCCCGAAGAAATCCCTGCGGCCTATCGCCAGCTGATTCTGGTCAGCCAGCACGCCACGCAACAGGCCAACGGTCTGTTTGCCAGCCGCCTTGCGCGACTCTGGCAGGACATCCACATGGGCAGCCTGCTGTTTCTGTCGCCGCTCTGGCCAATGGCGCTGGCCTATCCGAAGCTGCTTGAAGAACTGGAACTGCGGGTTATCCACAAGGGCCATTCCAGCGCTGCAGTGGAAAAAGAGCTGTTCGGCGTCAACCTGCTGGAATTGTGCCTGGCACTGGCCGAGTTCTGGCGTCTGCCGATCTGGGTCACGCGTGGCTATAAACTGTTGATCAACGAGCGACGCGATCTGGCCAAGGCGCTGCGCATCGCCCGCGAAGACAACAGCCCGCTGCAGCAGCAACAACTGATGGACGACGACCCCAACCTGCGCCGCTGGCTGAACCAGCCCGCCAATACCGTGTTGCTGGGCAACGGCCTGGCGCTGGCTGCACAACAGGCCTGGAACAGCCCGCATTGCCTGCGCTGGGAACGGCTGACCAGCCTGTACCTGCAACAGTCGATGAGCGAAGTACAGCAACAGGCGCACCAGAATGCTGCCAGCAGCGCCCGCATCCACGCGGAAAAAGACCTCTGGCACCCGGCTGAATCGCTGATCTGGCCGTGGGAAGCACGCCGCGTAAGGCGCGACAATGAACCTGCACCGCCGCCATCGGCCGACGCCCTGCAACTGTGGCGCAAGCAATGCGCCGAGCTGCTGCAGGATCCCAGCCCGTTCATCAATGCCATGCACCTGACCACCTCGGCGCGCGATGCGTTTATCTCGTGTGGCATGGAGCGGGTCATGCTGCTGATGCTGGACAAGACCTCAACGGTGCTGCGCGTCAATCAGACTGCCGGGCTGCCGAAGGACGCCGCAACCTTGCAGCTGTTCATCAAGGAAAGCACCGTGCTGCAACGCCTGCTGACCCAGCCGACGCAGTTACGCATGACACCCGCCAACAGTGCGCAATTTGCCGCGCTGCTGCCCCCGCAGCTGAAAACCCTGTTCAGCGGCCAGCACTGGCTGATCCGCTCGCTGAGCAACAATGGCAAAGTCATGCTGCTGGTGGTCGCCGACCAAGGCGGCGGGGCCTTGTCGGAAATTTCCGTTCAGGCATTCGGAAAAACCGCGCAATGTATTGAACGGGCACTGGGCATCTTTAGTCATCGCAAAGCCTGAGGCCTGGCGTACAATTCGCCCCTTTCCTTTCATCGGAGGCTGCAAATGTCCGCATTCACTGGCTTGTCGCTGGTCATCGAACCCAACGATCTGCTTGAGCGTCTAGACGCCCCGGAACTGATCCTCGTGGATCTGACCAGCAGCGCTCGCTACGAAGCCGGGCACATTCGCGGTGCCCGCTTCGTCGATCCGAAACGTACACAACTGGGCAAGCCTCCTGCCCCCGGCCTGCTGCCCGACACTGCCAGCCTTGAGCAACTGTTCGGCGAGCTGGGCCACAATCCCGACGCCGTGTATGTCGTCTACGATGACGAAGGCGGCGGCTGGGCCGGGCGTTTCATCTGGCTGCTGGATGTCATCGGCCACAGCCGTTATCACTATCTGGACGGTGGACTGCTGGCCTGGGAAGCGCAATTGCTGCCGCTGAGCACCGACGTTCCGCCTGCTGCCGATGCCCCGGTAACGCTGACGCTGCACGACGAACCTACCGCCACGCGTGAGTACCTGCAAAGCCGTCTGGGCGCCGCCGACCTGGCGATCTGGGATGCTCGCGCGCCGACCGAGTATTCGGGCGAAAAAGTGGTCGCGGCCAAAGGCGGGCATATACCCGGCGCCGTCAATTTCGAGTGGACGGCGGGCATGGACAAGGCGCGCAACCTGCGTATTCGCCAGGACATGCCGGAGATCCTTCGCGAGCTGGGCATCACGCCCGACAAGGAAATCATCACGCACTGTCAGACCCATCACCGCTCGGGCTTCACCTATCTGGTGGCCAAGGCGCTGGGCTATCCAAGGGTCAAGGCCTATGCCGGCTCGTGGGGCGAATGGGGCAATCACCCGGAGACACCGGTAGAACTGCCGGACGTGGCCGCCGCGCCCGTCGAGGCAGTCGAGCTTGCGCAACCCGTCGCGCCTGCGCAGCCAGCACCAGCACCAGCACCAGCCGAACGCGTCGAACCGGTCCGCGCCACCGAACCGGGACGGACCTCACAGAAATATTCAGGACACTCATCCTCAGGACCTTCAATGAAAGACCGCTTGTTCATCATCAGCCAGTACCTGCTGCCGCATCACCTGCTGTCCCGACTGGCAGGCTGCGTTGCCGAGTGCCGCGTACGCTGGTTCAAAAACGCTTTCACCGCGTGGTTTGCGCGCCGTTATCAGGTAGACATGTCGCAGGCACTGGTCGAAGACCTGACGTCCTACGAGCACTTCAACGCGTTCTTCACCCGCGCATTGAAAGCCGACGCCCGCCCGCTCGATACCACTCCGGGCGCGATTCTTTCGCCAGCCGACGGTGCCGTCAGCCAGTTGGGCTCCATCGACCACGGCCGGATCTTCCAGGCCAAGGGCCACAGTTTCAGCGTGCTCGAACTGCTCGGCGGTGATCCCAAGCTGTCAGCGCCGTTCATGGGCGGCGAGTTCGCGACCGTTTACCTGTCGCCGAAGGACTATCACCGCGTACACATGCCACTGGCTGGCACGCTGCGCGAGATGGTCTACGTACCGGGCCGCATCTTCTCGGTCAACCAGACCACGGCTGAAAACGTACCCGAGCTGTTCGCCCGTAACGAGCGAGTGGTCTGCCTGTTCGACACCGAGCGCGGGCCAATGGCAGTGGTACTGGTGGGCGCGATGATTGTGGCGTCTGTCGAAACGGTATGGGCCGGGCTGGTCACGCCGCCCAAGCGTGAACTGAAGACGTTCAGCTACGACGAAGCGGCGCGTGCACCGATCCACCTGGAAAAAGGTGCCGAAATGGGTCGGTTCAAGCTGGGCTCTACCGCCATCGTGCTGTTCGGTCCAGGTCAGGTGAAATGGGCCGAACAACTGACCGCTGGCTCCAAGGTTCAAATGGGCCAGGCACTGGCTGTTCCGGCCCAGGCATGATGGAGGCCTGAGCCTCGATGCATGAGTGTCCGATGATGGACAGTGGCGCTCATGCAACGTGCCGCCGGACGGTAATGGCTTAGAGCCATAACTGCTGCGAAGCGATGTCGATACTGGTAAAGTCGTCCGATTGATACTGTAGGATACTTCGCACTTTCATGGGCGTATGCTCGGCACATCGCGGGTGCGCGATAACCTCGGCCCCCTATGAAGCCATCGTCCGCGCCAGTGAGTTGTTGGAGCTTGCCTGTCACATGAGTAATTTTAGCCTCCCTCTGCTATTGCGTGCCCCCACGCCAACGCAGTCGAGCCTGACATTCAGTGAAGCCAACCCCCGCGACCTCAAACGCTGGATCTCCAGATTGCCCAAGGCAAACCTCGGAGAAATGGCGCGCCAGCTCTATCAAGGGCTGACCGAGCTGAACCAGTTGATCACCCCGAGCGAAAACCGCCTGCAACTGCTCGAGCTACTGCGGCCCGAGGTGTACTTCGTCTGCAAGCACCTCGAACGTCACTTTCTCAATCAGGCCATTGTGCTGGACGAGCGACCACGCAAGGTTGCCAACCTCTGCCAGGCGCTGCAAAACCACCTGGCGACCGGTTACAAGCAAATCATTCAGCAGGTCGCCTCGCGCTACACGCGAGACCAGGCCGGGCTGTTCAGCATGGCGCTGCAACGCGCACTGCACGGGCTAAACGGGCCGCTGATTCGCGCCAACCAGCTTTACTGTCCCGTTCAGGACGGCCTGTGGCTCGAACTGCACCAGATCTACCAGATTGCCCGTCAGTACCAGCTACACAACACGCCGGTCGAAGAACCCCTGGCCCATCACAGCAAGGTGCTGAGCGTAGAACAGACCTACGTGATCGCGCTGCTGATGGGCTGCTCGCGCTGCAATCAGATGCGCCAACTGAACATCGGCAAACTGGCCGATGCGCTGGAGGCCTGGAGCCCGCTGGTAAAGCTGCAGTCGCCTGCCACGCAAAGCAGCCTCTTCGCCCTGGACCCGACGGTCGACAAACCGCCGCTGTATCGCACACTGTTCAGCGACGAACAATCGCCTCGGCTGCTGGGTATCAATACCTTCGCGCTGGCGGAAGCGATCAATCAGTACCTGGCCCTGCCGGATGACCAACGCACGCCCTCGCCGCTGCTGATTCCAACTGGCATCAACACCGACCTGCTGCAACATCTGGCGGTCGCCTGGGGCGATGTGGCCGAACGCACCTTTCAACGCACGCCTGGTAAGGGCACGCTGAGACTGTGCATCGGCATGAGCGCGCTGCATTTCTATGTCGCGGGCCAGAAGTCGTTCAGCGAGCTGTTGCAGTTGAACAGCGCCACCAGTGCAGCGAGCTTTTCGTTGAAGATGGCCAATGATGACGTGGACGATCCGTGGGCCTCGGCTTTTGATACGCAGCGCGGCAAGAGCTCATCCGTTCTGCTGCCCTACGAAGAGATCGAATACCCGAAAAATGACGGCGACAGCGAATCGCTTTCCAACAACCAGCACACGTTTCCGACCTTCGACCTGAATATTGTCAACCACAGCCCGGGCGGTTACTGCCTGGCGTGGCAGAAGGACGTGCCTCAGCAATTGCAGGCTGGCGAGCTGGTGGGTATTCAGGATGACGCAGGCCAGGGCTGGAGCATTGCCATGGTGCGCTGGATCCGTCAGGTACGCAGCGGCGGCACACAGATGGGGATCGAACTGATCGCCCCGTTTGCCCTGCCGTGCGGTATGCAGCTGATTCGCGAACAGCAGAACAGCCAGTATCTGCGAACCCTGATGCTGCCCGAAGTACGTGCCATGGGAAAACCGCCCACCGTGCTTGCTCCGCGCCTGCCGTTTCAGGAGGGCAACAAGGTGATGATCAACGTCAACGGTGAGGAGCGCCGCGCATCACTGAGCAATCGGCAGGTCAGCAGCGCCAGTTACAATCAGTTCGAGTATCAGATGTACGACGCCCCGAAAGCCGCCGAGATCGAAAAGGCCAGGCCGGATCAGGAATTCGATTCCTTGTGGGGCACGCTGTAGCGGTCATTGCGGCAGCCGTCGCGATTGGCCCCTCGCCATCAGGGGCAGACCACGACGGCCCCAGCGTCAGTGCTGTCCTTCGCGGTCGCGGAAACCCAACAGGTACAGCACGCCATCGAGTCCCAGCGTCGAAATGGCCTGTTTGGCCGATTGTTTGACCAAAGGCTTGGCACGGAACGCTACACCCAGTCCGGCAATCGCCAGCATCGGCAGGTCATTGGCACCGTCGCCGACCGCGATGGTCTGCTCCAGGCTCAACCCTTCCTTGTGGGCCAGTTCGCGCAACAGATCGGCCTTGCGCTGCGCATTGACGATCGGCTCGACGGCTACGCCGGTTACCTTGCCGTCAACCACTTCCAGTTCATTGGCAAAGACGTAATCGATGCCCAGCTTTGCTTGCAGCTGTTTGGCAAAATAGGTGAAGCCACCCGACAGAATCGCCGTCTTGTAACCTAGTCGCTTGAGCTCGGAGAACAGCGTTTCAGTGCCTTCGGTCAGACGCAGAGAGGCGCCGATTTCATCCAGCACGCTCACATCGAGCCCCTTGAGCAGGGCCAGGCGCTCTTTGAAGCTTTCGCTGAAATCCAGTTCGCCGCGCATGGCACGCTCGGTAATCTCGGAAACCTGCTCGCCGACGCCCGCAGCCTTGGCCAGTTCATCGATAACTTCGGCCTCGATGAGGGTCGAATCCATGTCGAACACCGCCAGGCGTCGGTTACGACGGAACAGCGAATCCTGCTGGAACGCGATATCGACGTTGAGATCCTGGGCAACCGCGAGGAATTCGGCCTGCATGGCTTTCGGGTCGGCAGGCTCGCCGCGCACGGTGAACTCGATGCAGCCCTTGCCCTTGTCGGCCGGAGTGTCGAGCGGCATGCGACCGGACAACCGATCGATCTGATCGATATTCAGCCCATACTTGGCAGTGATGGCGCTGACGCACTGCAATTGCTCGGCCGTGACCTTGCGGGTCAGCAGCGTAACGATGTGACGCGCCTTGCCCTGGCCGTCGACCCAGTGTTGATAGTCGGTTTCGGACACCGCCGTGAAACGGACTTGCTGATCCAGTTCGTAGGCGGTGAACAGGATGTCCTTGAGCACCGAGGATCCCTGCACGGTATCCGGAATTTCAACCAGGATGCCGAACGACAGGGTGTCGTGGATCACCGCCTGACCAATATCGAGAATGTTCACGCCACCCTGGGCGAGGACGCCGGTGATGGCCGCAGTGAGACCGGGACGGTCGACACCAGTGATGTTAATCAGGACGATTTCGCGCAAGGCGCACCCCCGCAGTGGAAAAAAACCGCATTCTAACCACATTCAGTGACCACCGGGCACAGGCAGCGCTTTGCCGCCACTGGGTCGCTCGTTATACTGCGCGACAACTTCACCGAAAGAACCGTGCTCTGTGAACCGGCCCACGCCCGTTAAAACCGATAATTTCTTCCTGCTCATCTTTCGTGCCCTGCGTCATCGCCGTGTACCGATCGCTTTGCGCATTGCCAGCCATAACGTGATCCTGGTCGCTTTGGCGCTGGTGATCTACGCCGGTGTCATGGGCCTGCAGTTCAAGCAGGCCATGCATGAACAGGCTGATGCGCTGGGGCAGGCCCTGACCACCCAGACTGCCACCTCGGCTACCGAGCTGTTGGTGTCCAACGACATCCTCAGTCTCAACGTGCTGCTGGGTAATCTGGTCAAGAATCCGCTGGTAGCGCATGCCGCTATCTACAGTGTGGATAACCGCATCCTCGCGGAGGCCGGCCAGCGCCCGAAAAACGGGCTACTGGGGGAAGCTCAGGGTCTGTATGAAATCAAGATCACGTTCCAGGACGTGATGGCGGGCCATCTGCGCATCAGCCTCGACATGTCGCAGTTCCAGCAGCCGCTGACCATCAGTCTGCAGAGCATGGGCATTCTGGCCGGCATCCTGCTGGCCCTTGCGCTGGCCCTGAGCCTGCGCCTTGGCCGCCATATCTCCACGCCACTGATGCAGATGCGTATCTGGCTACGGAATATTGACCCGTACACACCAGCCACAGATCGCCAGGATGAAATCGGCGATCTGGCGCGGCAGTTGCGTACCTCGTTCGCGCCGCCTGTGCCGGAGCCAGAACCGCTGCCCGAGCCCGAATATGAAGGCGAGGAAGACGACAGCGAAGATCCTTATCTGGAGCCGGAAGAGAAGCCCGCGCCAAAGGTTTCGGCACGCAGCAGCGAAGCAAAACCGCGCTTGCCGGCACCACCTGTGCAGCGCCGCATCGTTGCCGAAGAAGATGAAGACGACGATGACGAGGATCCGTTCGCCGATCTGCGCGACCAATCGGACAACTCGCCAGCCGTTCGCCCGGTGGCTGCCTCGGCAGCGCCGGTCGAACCGCACAACAGCGCAGTGCTGGCCGTGCAGCTCGGTGCGCAGGATCAATTGCGCCGCCTGCCCCGCGCACGCCTGACCGAATTGCTGCAACGCTACCGCGACTGCCTCGATCAGGCCGCTTCGCTGTATGAAAGCGAGCTGCATACGCTGAATGACGGCAGCACGCTGATGCTGTTCCATAGCCACGAAAGCGGTGATGACTACCTGACCAACGCGATCTGCTGCGGCGAGCTGTTGCGCGCACTCAGTCATGCCTTGCAGATCGAGGTGGCCGACAGCGGCATCACCTTGCAACTGCAACTGGGCCTGACGCTGGGCGAAGGCTTGAGTGGTCTGAGCCAGATCGATCTGTTGCTGACCGAAACCGCGCAGGATGCATTGGCACTGTCTCAGCACAGTCGCAACCTGCTGCTGGTCGAGCGCCGCATCAACGACGACCCGCTGATCCGCCAACGCGCCCGCATCCGCCCGATTGCCAGTCCGGAAGGTGCCTGCTGCGTAGAACGCCTGATGGAGCCCTACCCGTCGATGCTCGAACGCCAGTTGGCGCGCATGCACGAATCCAACAAGGCCTGATCGCCTCCTCCGCTCACTCCTCCCTCGTGCCCATGCTCTGCATGGGCACGCCGCTCTGGACGCTCTGCGTCCTATCCTGACGGTGCGGCGCATCAGGAACGCCGAGGTGTGGGAACCAGAGATGAGCGCCCAACAAAAAGCCCGCATCGCTGCGGGCTTTTTGTTGGGCCGATCCTAGAAGCGGAACACTTCAAGATCGGTGCGTATAGGGGACGCCAGTGGAATTCTTGGCTTGTCAGGCTCTTTGGCCTTGGCGACAGGTGTTTTTTTCGGCTCTTCGAGCGCCTGCCAGGAAATCGGCTTGATGGCTGTGCTGACCTGATCAGCCAGGCGCTGCAGCAGCATACCCTGGGCCTTGACCTGATCGGCAGAGCTGCCGGCATGGACTTGTTCCAGGTGGACCAGTCGGCTGTCACGCACATGGCCTTTGCGGTCCACAAGTCGCCATTGTGCGTCCAGTACTGCGGGCTGTTTGGCACCGGAGTCCAGGCGAGTGATGGACAGCACGACCTGAACATCGGGCGTGAAGCTGGCCGTTGCGGGCGCCATGACGACGCGCTGGCTGTCCAGCTTCCAGGCCAGCTGACGCAATAGCAACTGGTCGATATCCGAAGACAGGTTACCTGCCCAGCGCCCATCGGACGAGGCGGTCAGGGTACCGTCAGGCTGGCGTTGCAGCAGGGTTTCGCGTTGCAGATAGTCGGCCACCGAAACAGGACCCAGCAGTACTGCCAGACCACTACTCTGTTTCGGCTGACCAGGCTCACCACTATCGAGCTGATAAAGCGCGGTCGGCTGGTGCACACTGCAACCAGCCAGACCCAGAACGCCAGTCATCAGCAGGATCAAGGGAAGGCGTAGAAAATTCATCATCCCATCCAGGTGGCCGTCCAGAGACAAGCCACAGTATAAGTACTTTCAAGACCCATGCAGGCACTGAGCCACGCATGCACCCCAAGACCCCATATCATCCGTGAATATGCACCATGACTCCAGCGATTATGCATCGTACTTCATGGCAAAACGAAGAACCTTGGTGCCAGATCAATGTTTTCAGCTATTTTCCACCAATAATGCGTCGACCCTCTGGAAGCCCCTTGGCAGTTTATTGCCTCGTCGGCCACGTTCCCCCTTGTAATGTTCGAGGTCTTCAGGTTTCAGCGACAGCGTTCTTTTGCCCGCCTGAAGTACCAGCGTAGCGCCTTGTCCGATCACCGCAAGATCAGTCACATACTCTTCACGGCTGGCTACCCGCTCACCCGGAATACCGATGATCTTGTTGCCCTTGCCTTTGCCCAACTGCGGCAAATCGCTGATCTTGAACACCAGCAGGCGGCCTTCGGTGGTCACCGCAGCCAGCCAGTTCTGCTCACGATCAGGCACGGGGCGAGGCAGGATGACTTTCGCCCCGGCCGGCAGGCTCAGCAGCGCCTTGCCCGCCTTGTTCTTGGCTTGCAGGTCTTCGCCTTTGACGACAAAACCATAACCGGCATCCGACGCGATCACGTACAACGCATCATCTTCCGGCAGCAAAACGCACTCGAAGGTCGCACCCGGTGGCGGTTGCAGCTTGCCCGTCAGCGGCTCGCCCTGGCCTCGCGCTGATGGCAGGGTGTGGGCCGCAACCGAGTAGCTGCGCCCGGTCGAGTCGATGAACACGGCGAACTGATTGGAGCGGCCGATGGACGAGGTCTTGAAACCGTCCCCGGCTTTATAGGAAAGCCCGGTAGCGTCGATGTCGTGGCCCTTGGCACAGCGTACCCAGCCTTTTTCCGACAGGACGACAGTCACCGGCTCGGTCGGCATCAATTCGTTTTCAGACAGCGCCTTGGCTTCGGCACGGGCAACGATGGGCGAACGACGGTCGTCGCCATAGGTTTCCGCGTCGGCAATTAGCTCGGCACGCACCAGCTTGCGCAGCTTGGACTCGCTGCCCAGCAACGCCTGAAGCTTGGCCTGCTCCTTGCGCAAGGCGTCCTGCTCGCTGCGCAGTTTCATCTCTTCCAGACGCGCCAACTGACGCAGACGGGTGTCGAGGATGTAATCGGCCTGAATTTCCGACAGATCGAAACGCGCAATCAGCTCCGCCTTCGGATGCTCGGCGGTACGGATGATGTGAATCACTTCATCGAGGTTCAGGTAAGCCGTGAGCAAACCGTCCAACAGGTGCAGACGATGCTCTACCTTGTCCAGGCGGAATTGCAGGCGGCGACGCACCGTACCGATACGGAACGTCAGCCATTCGCCCAGCAGTGTCTTGAGGTTCTTGAGCTGCGGCTTGCCATCCAGACCGATAATGTTGATGTTAACCCGGTAACTGGATTCCAGCTCGGTGGTCGCGAACAGATGCTGCATCAGCTCGTCCAGCTCAACCCGGTTGGAGCGCGGGATGATCACGATACGGCAAGGGTTCTCGTGGTCCGACTCGTCGCGCAGGTCGGCAACCATCGGCAGCTTCTTGGCCTGCATCTGCGCGGCGATCTGTTCCAGCACCTTGGCACCGGATACCTGATGCGGCAGTGAGGTGACGATAATGTCGCCATCTTCGATGCGATAAACCGCACGCATGCGCACCGAGCCACGTCCGGTCTCGTAGATTTTCAGCAGGTCGGCACGCGGCGTGATGATTTCCGCTTCGGTCGGATAGTCCGGCCCCAGAATGTGCTCGCACAGCTCGGCAACCGTGGCCTTGGGATCGTCCAGCAGGCGAACGCAGGCACTGGCGACTTCGCGCAGGTTATGCGGCGGCACATCGGTCGCCATACCGACGGCGATACCGGTAGTGCCATTGAGCAGGATGTTCGGCAAACGTGCCGGCAACACCGCAGGTTCGTCCAGGGTGCCGTCAAAGTTCGGCACCCAGTCAGCAGTGCCCTGACCCAGCTCGCTGAGCAGGACTTCCGAGTAACGCGACAGACGCGCCTCGGTGTAGCGCATGGCCGCAAAGGACTTGGGATCATCCGGCGCACCCCAGTTGCCCTGCCCGTCCACCAGCGTGTAGCGGTAGCTGAACGGCTGAGCCATCAGCACCATCGCTTCGTAACAGGCCGAGTCGCCGTGCGGGTGGAACTTGCCGAGCACGTCGCCGACGGTACGCGCCGACTTCTTGTGCTTGGCGTCGGCACCCAGGCCCAGTTCGCTCATGGCGTAGATGATGCGTCGCTGAACAGGCTTCAGGCCGTCACCGATATGCGGCAAGGCACGGTCCATGATCACGTACATGGAGTAGTTGAGGTAGGCCTGTTCGGTGAAGTCCGCCAATGATCGGCGTTCTACACCATCCAGGCTGAGGTCAAGGGAGTCGCTCATGCGGGCCTCATTATTTCGTTGACTGGCGCAGCAGCAAATTGCCGCCACGCTGTGTGAATTCGAGTTGTTTCATTGCGCTCATACCCAGCAGCACCTGTTCACCGTCCAGACCGGGCGCCACCAGGGCACGCACATTGGTCAGGACGATATCGCCCAGTTGCAAGCGGTCAAGCGTGGTCCGAAAACCCTGACTGTTGCCATTGGCCGTGCTGACCGTGACAGGAAAGCCACGCTTGAGCCCCAGGCGGTCAGCCATATCTCCGGGTACGGCCACATCGGTCGCCCCGGTGTCAATCATGAACTCCACTGTCCGGCCGTTGATCTGGCCGGTGGTGACGAAGTGCCCCTGACGATTGCCTGCCAGCTGCACCTCTATATAGCCGTCACCGTGTTGCGAGGTGACCACGGCGTTGGGGTTCTGCTGCCGGTCTTCCCAATCGCCGAAAAAGCGCGTCGCGAGAAACAGACCGGCCGCCCAGGCCACGATCATCAGCACCTTGCCAGCGCGCTTGCCAGGCTGCACGTCGCTCACTGCCCGGCACCCCAGCCCGCCTCAGGTGCAGCGAAACGCCAGACGATCGGGCGCTTCTCACCGTCGGCACGCACACCGAAGTTATTGTCGATGCCGATCCACGCGCCCGTCTCGTCCACCACCAGTGCCTCGGTCAGCCCGTAGGGTTGATCGTAACGACGCGACGGCACCATGGCTTCCTTGGCAAACGACCAGCAACGCTCGACCTGCCCGGTTTCGAGATCACGCCGACAGATGCGATACACCGCGCGTTCCAGCGTGAACAGCTTGCCGTTGTACAACGACACATCGGAAAAATCCGTCGACACCTTTTTACTGCCCTGCTCTGGCGGCAACGCGTCCAGACCGGACTCGGACAGCAGCACGCAGCTTTGCCCGCAGGTCCACTGCTCCTTGTCGCGTTGCACCACCAGCAAGCCGCGCTTCTCGCGTTCGGCCGCCAGCCACAGACGGTCGCCCGCAGGATTCACGGCAATCCCTTCGAAAATCGCGTTGAAACGCTGCAACATGCCCTGAGTCTGCGCCTGATCCACCAGCGCTTGCGGCAAATCCAGCCAGAACGGTTTACCGCTGACCGGAACCTTGAGCACTGCGCCGTAAGCCTCGCTGACCAGATAGCGATTGCCGGCTGCATCACAGCTGACACCCTCGAAATCCAGACTGCCGCCACGTATCAGCGCGGAAAGACCCGCCATGAAACGCAGCTTAAGCGGCAGATAGCTTTGTGGTGCCGGTGCGTCAATGTGATGTGACTGAGCCTTCCAGGTGTCTTGCGACACATCCAGGCTGTACAGCACATCGTCGTCACGGTCGGACACGGTCCACAACTGGCCGTTGCACATTGCCAGACCTGACAGATTGCCACCGGCCATGTCGTCTACCGGGTGCTCGGATTGCAGCTTAAGGGCCTCGAGTGGCGCAGCGACAACCGGCGCGGCAATCAGGATCAGGGCGGCGAGCCAGGCTCGTATCAAGTCAGGACCTCGGCAAGGTTGCCCTTCGACTCGAGCCAGGACTTGCGATCACCTGCACGCTTCTTCGCCAGCAGCATGTCCATCATTTCCGAGGTGGCGGCGAAATCGTCCAGCGTGAGCTGCACCAGGCGCCGGGTGTTCGGGTCCATGGTGGTTTCGCGCAACTGCGGCGGGTTCATCTCACCCAGCCCCTTGAATCGGGTGACCTGCGGCTTGCCACGTTTCTTTTCAGCGACCAGACGGTCAAGGATCCCGTCACGCTCGGCTTCGTCCAGCGCGTAGTAGATTTCCTTGCCCAGGTCGATCCGGTACAGCGGTGGCATGGCGACGTACACATGCCCGGCGTCGACCAGCGGGCGGAAGTGCTGCACAAACAACGCACACAGCAGCGTCGCAATGTGCAAACCGTCCGAGTCGGCGTCGGCCAGGATGCAGATCTTGCCGTAACGCAACTGGCTGATGTCGGCTGCGCCCGGGTCAACCCCGATGGCCACGGCAATGTTGTGGACTTCCTGACTGGCAAGCACTTCGCCGCCGTCCACTTCCCAAGTGTTGAGGATTTTGCCGCGCAGCGGCAGGATCGCCTGGAATTCCTTGTCGCGAGCCTGCTTGGCGGAACCGCCGGCAGAATCACCCTCGACCAGAAACAGTTCGGAGCGTGCCGGATCCTGTCCGGCACAGTCGGCCAGTTTGCCCGGCAACGCCGGCCCTTGAGTGATGCGCTTGCGCTCGACCTTTTTGCTTGCCTTGAGGCGCCGACCGGCGTTGTTGATCGCCAGATCGGCCAGTTGCAGGCCCAGCTCGGAGTGCGTGTTGAGCCACAGGCTGAACGCATCCTTGACCACACCGGAAACGAAGGCCGCCGCTTCACGGGACGACAGACGTTCTTTGGTCTGCCCGGAGAACTGCGGCTCCTGCATTTTCATCGACAGGACGAAGGCAATGCGTTCCCAGACGTCTTCCGGGGCCAGCTTCACACCACGCGGCAACAGGTTGCGGAACTCGCAGAACTCGCGCATGGCATCCAGCAAGCCCTGACGCAAACCGTTCACGTGGGTGCCGCCCTGCGCGGTCGGGATCAGGTTGACGTAGCTTTCCTGAACGCTGTCGCCCCCTTCGGGCAGCCAGAGCAACGCCCAGTCGACCGCTTCCTTGTTACCGGTGAAGCTGCCGCAGAACGGCTCGTCCGGCAGGCGCAGGAAGTCGGTGACCGAGTCCTGCAGGTAGGAGCGCAGGCCGTCTTCGTAATGCCACTCGACTTTCTCGCCGCTGGATTTGTCTTCGAAGCTGACCAGCAGACCCGGGCACAGAACCGCCTTGGCCTTGAGCACATGCTTGAGACGGCTGACAGAAAACTTCGGTGTATCGAAATACTTCGGATCGGGGGCGAAATAGACGCTGGTCCCGGTGTTGCGCTTGCCAACGGTGCCGACGACCGCCAGTTCGGTGGCCTTGTAGCCGTCAGCGAAGGTCATTTCATATTCGTTGCCATCACGCTTGACCCGCACCCGAACCTGAGTGGACAGCGCGTTGACCACGGAAATGCCCACGCCGTGCAGGCCGCCGGAGAACTGATAGTTCTTGTTGGAAAACTTGCCGCCTGCGTGAAGCTTGGTGAGGATCAGCTCGACGCCGGACACGCCTTCTTCCGGGTGGATGTCCACTGGCATGCCGCGGCCGTCGTCGGAGACTTCGAGCGAATTGTCGGCATGAAGGATGACCTGTACCGAACGCGCGTGCCCGGCCAGGGCTTCGTCGACGCTGTTGTCGATGACTTCCTGAGCCAAGTGGTTGGGCCGCGAGGTGTCGGTGTACATGCCCGGACGTTTGCGAACCGGATCGAGGCCCGAGAGGACTTCGATGGCGTCTGCGTTATAAGAGCTAGCGCTGGGAGTGGCCATGGGTTCTCGTTATCAATCTTTCATGGAGTTTCGGGGGTTCAATGTTCTTGCATTCATGTGACCGGGCATCGATCGCCTACAGCGCCGACAGATCGATCTTCTGCAACAGATCGGGGGCAAATCCGGCAAACGTCAGCAGTGCCGGCATGCGCTCGGCAAAACCCTGAAAACTGTGGTCGCCGCCCGCCTGAATGCGCAAGGCACAGGCCCGGTAAAACTTCTCGGCGCGACGATAATCGAGCGTCTCGTCACCGGTCTGCAGCCACACCTGAAACTGCTGCGGGTCCTGCGGCACGGGTACTTCGAGCTCGGCCAGCGCCCGGATATGGTCTTCGGTCAACTGCCACTGCTCGCCGGTGTACAGGTTCTGTTGCACGCCGAGAAACCCGTCGAACAGCTGATGCGGATTGACTGCCGGGTTGATCAGCACCGCCTTGAGGCCGTGCCGCTGCGCCAAATGAGTCGCATAGTAGCCGCCGAGGGAGCTGCCGACCAGTAATGGCCGTCCCAGCGCCGTGATAGCCGCTTCAAGCTGGAGCATGGCCTGACGCGGATGGTGATGCAGTTCAGGGACTTGCAAACGATCAGCCAGACCCAGGGATTTCATCAGCGCGCTTAATTGACAGGCCTTTCTCGACAAGGCCGAGCTGTTCAAGCCATGGATGTATAGCAGTGAAGGTGTGTCGCTCGTCACGCTGTCGCTCCCGGGTGCAAGGCAAAGCCGTGTAGTTTACAGGGACTTACGCTACAGCACCTCACCGGAAACGTATCCGCCTGCCCGATCAATAGCCGGTGCCGCCGTAATCGACCTCGAATTCCAGGCCGACCACTCGGGAAACAGCCGTTTCCAGCCGTCCATCGTCGTGCAGTCGCAGCCAACGATAGCCCGGCGCCGTGGTGTCCACCTTGAAATCCACACTGCCCGGGGCGAACTGAATGCAGGTCGAAGGCGACGCCAACAGGCGCACGCCGTTACGCATCTGGTCGAACTCTTGATGCACATGCCCCCACAGTATGGCGCGAACCTGCGGAAAACGATCGAGCACGGCAAACAACGCATCGGCATCGCGCAAGCCGATCGGCGCCATCCACTCACAACCAATCGCCACCGGGTGATGGTGCAGGCAGACCAGGTGATGCCGGTCAGGCGCTTCGCTCAGCGACTGTTCCAGCAACTGCAATTGCGCAGCCGCGAGAAAACCCGGCACCGAACCGGGCACCGCTGAATCCAGCAGCGTCACCCGCCATTGACCGATATCCACCACAGGGTCGAGCAGCCCATGATGCTGCGCAACCTGTTCCATCTGCGGCAGTTCGTCGTGATTACCGGCGAACCAGCGCGCTGGCGCATCGATCCGCCCGCTTATCTGACGAAACGCTTCGTAAGACTCGACACTGCCGTCCTGGGAGATATCGCCGCTGGCGACCACAAGATCGATGTGCGGCTGCTCGGCCAGCACCCGATCAACGACTTTTTCCAGACTGTCCCGCGTACTCATGCCCAACAACGCCTCGTCCGCCTCGGCGAACAAGTGGCTATCGGATATCTGCACCAGCAAAACTGACGATGAAAGGGCTGTGCTCGGCAAGACCGTCTCCCAGAGAGGATTCAGCGCGATTATGTGATGCGGCAACGGGCGGGTAAACCGGGAATGTGCGTGCGGACGAGCATTTGGTCACATTTGCTGATTCGCTCGGTGCTTGAGCACAATTGAAGCAATAAGTCCGGCCGACACCATGCCTGCCAGTCCCGCACCCAAGAGATAGCTCAGCACGCGCTCATAAGGCATTCCGGGCCAGAGATATCCCGCCAACAAAAGCTCCAGGGCAACGCCAAGAATCATTCCTGCCAATCCAGCCAGATGAACGATCCACGGCATGAGCCTCAAAGACAGAATACCGATGACCGCTCCGATAATGGCTGCATACAGAGAGTGCTCCCCACGCAGAGCGCTGCCTGTCAGGGTTATCACCTCGATATAGCTGAAAAGGCTGAAAGTGATTCCCGCGAAGCACGCTAACTGACGCCGAGGAGTGCCTAAGTAACTCATTCGTTATACCTGCAAATCAATTCAGGCCGAATGTAAGGCATTGGGTTTCAAATCCAAGGTGCCGGGGTATTTTCAGAAACAACCTACAGGACCGAAGCACACCCACTGTCAGTTGATGTCACTTGCTGGTCAATCAGATGTGGGAGAAATCCAGAGCGAAGCCGGGAAGCGGTAGTACGAGAACAACTGAGGAAAGGAGTTAACGCACCGCCTCAAACTCATGCCCACACGCCAGGCAATGACTCAGCCATTCGCCCAGAAACAGGTTGAGCTGGGCTTTTTCGTCTGGTTGGTGCATGTCGGCGTTGGGGTAGGGATAGATGCCCCGGAAGCGCCGTGCATGTTCGGCGCCGATGACTTCGGCCATGCGTGCGTCGTGATAGACCTGTACTTCGAGCTTGGGCACCGGTAGCCAGGGCAGGCTGTGTTCCTGGCAGACCTGCAAGGTGGTGGTGTACGGGCAGTCGAGCAGTACTTCGACTGCCAGCACGCCCAGCATCTGATCACCCTGGGTAACGGCGACGCGGCGTGAGCGCTGTTCGTTGCGCATGTCGGGCAGCAGGCGCATCAGGCGCGCGTAGTTGGCCTCGCACGCGGCCTGCAGTCCGGCAAGATCGACACGGTAGCGTTCGCGCACTGGACTCACGACCATAAACCCCTTATCTCTGCACGATTCAGCGCCAGCCATTGCAAGGCGATGATCGTCGATGCGTTCTTGATTATTCCGTCTTTCATCGCCTGCATGGCGTCATCGAATGACCAGACCGTGACCCGGATGTCTTCGCCTTCAGATTCCAGCCCGTGCAAGCCGCCCGCGCCTTCGCTCGTGCAGCGCCCCAGAAACAGGTGAACATACTCGTCGCTGCCACCCGGCGAAGGGAAGTATTTGGTGATCGGCCACAATGCTTCGAACTTCAGTCCAGCTTCCTCTTCCGCCTCGCGATGAGCAACTTCTTCCGGCTGCTCGTCCTTGTCGATCAGACCTGCGACCAGTTCGACCAGCCAGGGGTTGTTGGTCTTTTTCATGGCGCCTACGCGAAACTGCTCAATGAGCACGACTTCGTCACGTTTGGCGTCATAAGGCAGCACGCAAACGGCGTCGTGGCGAACGAACAGTTCGCGGCTGATTTCCTTGCTCATCCCGCCCGCGAACAATTCGTGGCGCACATGCAGCTTGTCCAGCTTATAGAAGCCCTTGAAGCAGTTTTCACGCTTTATGGTTTCAAAAGCGCTTGGTGCAGATCGTGTGGTCTGGGTCATGGGTTTCTCGCTTGCCGCCGTGTTTGACATCGGGCCATCCTAACGCGCATCGGCAGTCAGATGCAGCCCCCTTGAAGATGCAGGGTAGACGGCCGGGACTTAAAACAATTCTAATCTGCCATGATCGAACCGAAGACGTTGTTTACAGTCCAACCAGCCTGCATACGTACAACGCAACCGCCTTTACTGACACTGCCAAGGATCAACATGTCGTTATTGAGGATCACTTCACTGGCTTGCCTGGCCCTGTTGCTCGGCGCCTGCCAAAGCCTCTTCACGCCCAACATGCGCACACCGCTGCAAGTCCAGCGCGATGCTTCCGAGCTGATCAAGCCGGGCTGCACCACGGTCGACTGCCCGTTGGTGAACATCGATACCGTGCACTTCCCCGATGAGCCGCGCCTGGACGCCATCGTTCAGAAGACGTTGCTGCAACTGACCGTTGCCGACAGCAGCGAATCGCCGCCTGTGTCGATCAAAGCCTATCAGGAACAGTTTCTGAGCCAGGCCCAGGGTCGCAACGCCAGCTATTTGCAGGCCAAGGTACGCGAGCAGCATGACGGTATCGTAGTGGTCGAACTGTCCAGCTATCTGGAGACCGGCGGTGCCCACGGCAACCCGGGTCGGGCGTTCATCAACTATTCGCGTCAGCAGCAGAAAGTCCTGACCCTGGCTGACATGATCATCCCGGGCAAGGAAGGCGAGTTCTGGCAGAAAGCCCAACTGGCCCACCAGGGCTGGCTGGTATCGACCAAGATGAATGAAGACAGCGAGTTCATGAAGACCTGGCCGTTCAAGCGCACGCCCCACATTGCGCTGACCTACGGTGCAGTGATCCTCAAGTACTCGGTCGATACGATCGCGCCGTATTCGATGGGTCACATCGAGCTGAAGATTCCTTACCCTCAGCTCAATGGCATTCTCAAGCCGGAACTGTTCCCCGGCCGCGGTTGATCGCACCGCCGATCAGCAGCTGCAACACGCCAGCGACAATGAGCGCTGGCAGTGTTGCGCCCACTTCAGGATAAAGATTGGCCAGCAGATGATAGGTGCTGAGCCCGCCGAGCCACGCCAGCAGGCTCATCCAGCGCAAACCGCCCTCCGCTACCTGACCACTGCGACCACGCAGGATGAAATGGTCAACCAGCACGACGCCGAACAGCGGCGCGAATACCGAGCCGATCAATAACAGAAAGTTCTGATACTGCGCCAACGGTGCCAGACAGGCGATCAGCGTACAGACCACGCCAATCGCCAATGCCAGATGCTCGACTTTGATGCGTGACAGCAGAGCACTGGAGACTGCAGCCGAGTGAATATCGGCGAACGCATTTTCCGTCTCGTCCAGCAGAATCAGGAGCAGCGGGATACCCAGGCCTGCGCCGGCCTGCGCCAGCAGCAAGGCATTGACCTCGCCGCTCGGGGCGAACGCCAGGGTGTAGGCGACGCCCAGGCTCATGAGCCAGAAGTTGCCGATAAAAAAGCCAGTAGCGGTGCCAGCGAAGACACTTTTCGCGCGCTGCCCGAAGCGTGAGTAGTCGGCAATCAGCGGCAGCCACGACAGCGGCATGGCGATGGCAATGTCGAACCCGGAGGCAAACGGCAGCGAACCATCGCCGGAGGTTGCCCACAGCGCGGGCAGATCAGCCTTGGTCAGCAGGTTCCAGGTCAGCCATGCACACGCCGTCAAGAGTATCCACAGGCCCCACTTGCGCAGAAACCGGCGCACGAAGGTCAAGGGTCCGCTGACGGCCAACAGCGTGGCCAGTGCGCCGAACAACAGCGTCCAGAGCAGCGGACTGCTCCACAGGCTGCCCTCTGCAAAGGCCCGAGCGCCGAGCAGACTGGCTGCGTCGCGCATGACGATGATCTCGAACGCCCCCCAACCGATCAGTTGCAGCAGGTTCAATACAGCGGGTAGCGACGCGCCCTTGCTGCCCAGGCTGAGTTTGAGCGCAGCCATGGACGACAGGCCGGTATCGCTGCCGATCACGCCAACGCTGGCGAGCAGCAAGACGCCCACCAGCGTGCCGAGGAAGATCGCCAGCATCGAGCCGGACATGCCCAGCCCTGGTGCCAGCAAGGCCCCGGTCTGCAACACCATCAGGCCAATGCCGAGGGAAAACCACAGGGAAAACAGATCCCGCCCGCCGAACACGCGCTGGCTGGCGGGGACTGGGGTATCGGGAGAATAGGTGCCGGGTGTGTTCACAGGGGTGTCTCGTGTGGAAAGTCTAGGAACCGGGTGCAGCGGCACTGCACCTTCAGAATCGGACGCAGAGCGGGCTTCTGGCCGTAGGCCGTAGGAGCGAACTTGTTCGCGAAAGGGTCGTTACATCCGCTGAAGATGTATCGCCCGGAATAAAGCTTTCGCGAACAATGCGGATCGCCGCCCCGGTCGCTCCTACGCCCTTCGGGCAGAAGCGTGCTCTGCGTCCGATGCATCGCTATGCACAAGTCCGCTTCTGATTCTGGCCGAAGGCCGTGGGAGCGAACTTGTTCGCGAAAGGGTCGTTACATCCGCTGAAGATGCATCGCCCGGAATAAAGCTTTCGCGAACAAGTTCGCTTGTATGGTAAGACTTGAAGGGAGGAGGAGGGACTTAGTTCGCTTCTGACTGTTCGCGCAGTACAGACCCGTAGGAGATTTCACCCCTCCTCCTTTCACCCAAGCGCCGATAAAGAATGCTTAAGGCTCACAACCTACGATAGAAACAAGCCTGCGCCTCTGGGTGGCCCCTTCAAGTCTGTAAACCTTATCCCCGAGGAGGCGTTATGGCAATGCGGGTTACTCTGCAAAAACCGATCATCGGTGTAGATGTCGCCAAGAATGAGCTGGTGATCTACCACGATCAATATGATCGACTTGAGGCAATCCCCAATACCAAAGTCGCCATCACCCAATGGCTGAAGGCCTTGGCGAGCAGCTGCGCCATCGCCATCGAAGCCACTAACGTCTATCACGTCCTGTTCGCGGATGCGGCCCACGAAGCAGGCTGTGACATTTATATGGTGGATGGCTATCAGCTCAGTCATTACCGTAAAGGCGTCAACATACGCGCCAAAACCGATGCCCAAGATGCTCGTTTGTTGGCCCGATACCTGAAAAACGAGCTTGATGAGTTGCGGCCCTGGATACCTGCGAGCCCGCTTTATCGGCAGCTTCTGAGCCTGTTCCGACGTCGTGCAGCCTTGGTTCAGGCTCGTACTGGCCTGGTGCAAAGCTGGACCAACGAGCCTTTTCTGAGAACAGCGTTCGCCAATCAGGTCAACTCGATGAAACGATTTGAGGCGCTCGTTGAAAAGAAGATTCGCGATGTACTGCAGGAAGCCGGTCTGATGAGGCAGGTCAACCGCTGTATGAAAGTAGAAGGGATCGGCTTTCTGACTGCAGCTCGTTTGGTCACTTCTTTTCAGCGAGGCGAGTTCAGCGGAGCGAACGCCTTTATCGCGTTTCTTGGGCTGGACCTGAGAGTATCCAAATCAGGGCAAAGTGATGGACCTCGTCGATTGACCAAACGCGGCGATCCAGAAGCCCGACGGTTGCTGCACAACGCGGCTATGTCCGGGAGCCGTACGCCGGCCTGGAAGCCTTTTTATGAAGAGCAGAGAAAGCGTGGCTTTAGTACAACTCAAGCGCTGGTCATGCTCTCCCGAAAGTTGGCTCGAGTAGTCTTCGCTCTGTTAAAGAACCAGAGCGAATATCAAACAAAAGTGGCTTGAGGGCTTTGCCAAAACCATAGAATCTCCTACGCCCTTCGGGCAGAAGCCAAGTATCTCTCCCGGAGTGGCTATCGCTCTCTACACCTTCTTGTACAACTGGCTGCCTTCCTGCTTGAAGCGCTCGGCCTGTTCGGCCAGTCCCTTGGCGACGTCGACGTCTACCGCTTCAATCCGCTGATTGGCGGCGTACTCGCGGACTTCCTGAGTGATCTTCATCGAGCAGAATTTCGGCCCGCACATGGAGCAGAAATGCGCGACCTTGGCCGAATCCTTGGGCAGGGTTTCGTCGTGGTACGAACGCGCAGTGTCCGGGTCCAGGCCGAGGTTGAACTGATCTTCCCAGCGGAACTCGAAACGCGCCTTGCTCAAGGCGTTGTCGCGGATCTGCGCACCCGGATGGCCTTTGGCAAGGTCCGCTGCATGGGCTGCGATCTTGTAGGTGATGATCCCGGTTTTGACATCATCCTTGTTCGGCAACCCCAGATGTTCCTTGGGCGTGACGTAACACAGCATGGCGCAGCCGAACCAGCCGATCATGGCCGCCCCGATGCCCGAGGTGATGTGGTCGTAACCCGGCGCGATGTCGGTGGTCAGCGGGCCAAGGGTGTAGAACGGCGCTTCGTCGCAGCATTCCAGTTGCTTGTCCATGTTCTCCTTGATCAACTGCATCGGCACATGGCCAGGGCCTTCGATCATGGTCTGCACATCATGCTTCCAGGCGATCTTGGTCAGTTCGCCCAGCGTTTCCAGTTCACCGAACTGCGCCGCATCGTTGGCATCGGCAATCGAGCCCGGACGCAGGCCGTCGCCCAGCGAGAAGCTGACGTCGTAGGCCTTCATGATTTCGCAGATGTCTTCGAAATGCGTGTAAAGGAAGTTTTCCTTGTGGTGCGCCAGGCACCATTTGGCCATGATCGAACCGCCACGGCTGACGATACCGGTGACACGCTTGGCAGTCAGCGGCACGTAACGCAGCAGCACCCCGGCATGGATGGTGAAGTAATCGACGCCCTGCTCGGCCTGCTCGATCAGCGTGTCGCGGAACAGCTCCCAGGTCAGGTCCTCGGCTGCACCCCCCACTTTTTCCAGCGCCTGATAGATCGGCACCGTACCGATCGGCACTGGCGAATTGCGGATGATCCACTCACGGGTTTCGTGAATGTGCTTGCCGGTGGACAGGTCCATGACCGTGTCCGAGCCCCAGCGGATGCCCCAGGTCAGCTTGGCGACTTCCTCTTCGATGGAAGAGCCCAGTGCGCTGTTGCCGATGTTGCCGTTGATCTTCACCAGGAAGTTGCGACCGATGATCATCGGCTCAAGCTCGACGTGGTTGATGTTGGCCGGGATGATCGCGCGGCCCCGGGCAATCTCTTCACGCACGAACTCGGCAGTGATTTCTTTCGGAATGCTCGCGCCAAAGCTGTGCCCGGCATGTTGCTGGGTCAGCAGACCTGCGGCGCGGGCTTCCTGGAGCTTCATGTTCTCGCGGATGGCGACGTATTCCATCTCGGCAGTAATGATGCCCTGACGCGCGTAGTGCATCTGGCTGACGTTGGCGCCGGCCTTGGCCCGGCGCGGGTTGCGTACATGAGCAAAGCGCAGCGCGGTGAGTTCGGCATCGCTCAGGCGTTGCTGGCCGAAGTTGGAGCTCAGGCCCGGCAGACGCTCGGTGTCATTGCGCGAGTCGATCCATGGCGAACGCACGTCAGCCAGTCCTTTGCGCACGTCGATGATCACATTGGGGTCGGTGTAGGGGCCGGAGGTGTCATAGACCGTGACCGGGGCGTTAATCTCGCCGCCAAAGTCAGTCGGGGTGACGTCCAGGGTGATTTCGCGCATCGGCACGCGGATGTCCGGGCGCGAGCCCTGAACGTAGATTTTCTGCGAACGGGTAAACGGCTGTACCGATCCGGAATCGACCTGCGCCGACTCACTCAAATGGGCTGCGTTTTTTGCTTTTATACTCATCACGGCTCTCCAGACATCCAGTTGCGGATTTATTGTCGGAGTGACCTGACATGACGGACGGGTGCACCAATGCTGGTGCTGAGTATCGAAAGGAGGCGAAACTGTTCATTATTTGAACAATCGACCCCGGACGGCACTCAAGAGGACTCGCCGGGAGACGAGAAATCTTGTTCCCTACGCAGGCGCTAACCTGATCAGGTTCAACGGGATCCGGTTTAACCGATCTCAGCCTCATAGCAAGGCACCCCGACAAGAACGCCGCCAGTCTATGACGGGGTGCCGTCGCAACGCCAGCCTATTTGCACGGGGCTCGATAAATGGCGCAAATCGACGATTGTTGCCAAAAGCGTCTGACTCTACACTCCCTAGCCCGGTTTCTCTTCAACCCGAGCTCTAATTACTTTCTTCATGAACAGGGAATGCCTCATGTTGCGCAAACTTTCGTTGGTCGTGGCTGTTTCGTTTTCGTCCAGCGGGTTGACCTGGGCAGCCGAATTGCCAAGGCCAACGCAGACAGGGCTGTTGAGCGTTTATCAGCAGGCAGTGGACAACAACGCCGACCTCGCAGCCTCACGCGCCGATTACGATGCACGCAAGGAAGCCGTGCCGCAGGCCCGCGCCGGTTTGCTGCCGAACATTTCCGGCAGCGCCCAGAACAGCAGTACCCGGACCAGCATCGATCAGCCCAGAGCCGTGGCCACCCGCAGCGGCAACCTCTACCAGGCCACGCTGAGCCAGCCAATCTTCCGCGCCGACCGCTGGTTCCAGCTGCAGGCTGCCGAAGCGAGCAACGAACAGGCGGCGCTCGAGCTATCGGCTACCGAGCAGAATCTGATCCTGCAATCGGCGCAAAGCTATTTCAGCGTACTGCGTGCACAGGACAATCTGGCCTCGACCAAGGCCGAGGAAGCGGCCTTCAAGCGCCAACTGGATCAGGCCAACGAGCGCTTCGATGTCGGCCTGTCGGACAAGACCGATGTACTGCAGGCGCAGGCCAGCTTTGACACGTCACGCGCCAGCCGACTCATTGCCCAACGCCAGGTCGACGATGCCTTTCAGGCGCTGGTGACGCTGACCAACCGCGAATACAACTCGATCGAAGGCATCGTGCATACCCTGCCGGTGCTGGCACCGACGCCCAATGACGCCAAGGCCTGGGTCGATACCGCCGCGCAGCAGAACCTCAATCTGCTGGCCAGCAACTACGCAGTCAATGCCGCCGAAGAAACCCTGCGTCAACGCAAGGCCGGACACGCGCCGACGCTCGATGCCGTGGCGACCTATCAGCGTGGCGATAACGATGCACTGGGTTTCAGCAACCCCAACTACACCGGCCGCAACTACGGCGGCGACGTCGAGCAGCGCAGCATTGGCGTGCAGTTGAATATCCCGATCTACAGCGGCGGGCTGACCAGCTCACAGGTACGTGAAGCCTATGCGCGCCTTAGCCAGAGCGAGCAACGCCGTGAAAGCCTGCGTCGTCAGGTGGTGGAAAATACGCGCAACCTGCATCGCGCGGTGAATACCGATGTGGAGCAGGTCCAGGCCCGCAAACAATCGATCATTTCCAACCAGAGCGCGCTGGAAGCCACTGAAATCGGTTATCAGGTCGGCACCCGCAACATCGTCGACGTGCTGGATGCGCAACGCCAGCTGTATGCCTCGGTGCGGGACTACAACAACACGCGTTACGACTACATCCTCGACAACCTGCGCCTCAAGCAGGCAGCAGGCACCCTGAACCCGGGCGACCTGCAGGACCTGTCGCGCTACCTGAAGGCCGACTACAACCCGGACAAGGACTTCCTGCCGCCAGACCTGGCGACTGCCGCGCAGAAGAACTTCGAGCGACCTGCAAAGCGCTGACAGGTGACGCAGAGCGTCACGAAATGCATTCCCACGCTGGAGTGTGAGGAACGAGAATCTCAACTATCGTGCCGACGCTCTGCATCGGCATGCCGTTCCGGACGCTCCGCGTCCTCCCCGACTCAGCGCCTGCTCATCAACCGCCCGATCCCGTCGAGCAGGCGTTGCAGTGCGCCCTGATTGGCTTTCATCACCGCAAGCCCGGCATCGGCCATGTTGCGCGCCTGCTGCGGCTGGTCGAAAAGGCCCTGCACGGCGGCGGCCAGCGCTGCTGCATCGTTGACCTCTTGCAATGCACCGGCCTTGCGCAGCATTGCGGCAATCTCAAGAAAGTTGAACAGGTGCGGACCGCTGAGTACCGGCATGGCCAGTGCTGCAGGCTCCAGCAGGTTGTGCCCGCCGTTGGGCACCAGGCTGCCGCCAACGAAAGCGATGTCAGCCAGCGCATAGAGAAACAGCAATTCCCCCATGGTATCGCCCATCAGCACCGAGACGTCAGGCGTGACAGCCTGTGCGGAGGAACGCCTTACCGTCGCAAAACCCTGTTGCTGACACAACGCATGCACGCTGTCGAAACGTTCGGGGTGGCGCGGCACCAGAATCAGTAGCGCATTGGGGTGACTGGTCAGTAACGTGCGATGAGCCGCCAGCACGCTTTCATCCTCGCCTGCATGCGTGCTGGCCGCGATCCAGACCGGACGCTGCGTGGTCTGCCATTGTTCACGCTGCTGGGCGGCACGCTGCAGAAGCTGCGGGTCGATGCTCAGGTCGAACTTGATCGAGCCGGTCACCGCCACGCACTCGGGGCGTGCGCCCAAATCACGAAAGCGCTGCGCCTCAGCTTCAGTCTGCACCGCGAACCAGGCCATTTCCGCGAGCATCGGTCGCGTCAGCCCGGCAAAGCGCGCGTACCCCCGCGCCGAACGCTCCGACAGCCTCGCATTGGCGAGCACCACGGGGATCCCGCGCAGGGAACACTGGTGGATGTGGTTGGGCCACAGCTCGGTTTCCATGATGATCCCCAGCCGTGGCTGTACCTGATCGAGAAAACCCGCGGCCGCCCACGGCAGGTCGTAGGGCAGGTAGCAATGCTGAATTCGCGGCTCACTGGCGAACAGCGCCTTGATTCGCTCCGAACCTGTGGGCGTCATACAAGTCACAGTGATCGGCAATTGCGGATATTGCACCAGCAGCGAGCGAATCATCGGCGCGGCGGCGATGCTTTCCCCCACTGACACCGCATGCACCCAGATGCCGCCCCGCTGCATGACCGGCAAGCCGCGGGCGAAGCGCTCGCCGATGCGCTGGCGATACGCCGGAGCCTTGCGCGCACGCAACCACAGACGCAGGGCAACCAGCGGCAGGCCGAAATGAAACAGTACGGTATAAAGAGTTCTATTCATGGGCGCGGAGTTTATCAGCCCGCCATCACAAGTCGCTAGAATGCGCAGCCTGACGAAAAGGAATGCACCATGAACGCTTATTACCTGTTGGCTATCGCCGTTTGCGCGGAAGTCATCGCCACCACGTCCATGAAAGCCGTGAAGGGATTCAGCACCCCGCTGCCCCTGGTGCTGTTGATTACCGGCTATGCGATCGCGTTCTGGATGCTGATTCTGGTGATGCGCACGATCCCGGTGGGCATCACTTACGCCATCTGGTCGGGCATGGGCATCGTCATGGTGAGCATCGCGGCGTTCTTCATCTACGGCCAGAAACTCGACCTGCCCGCGCTGCTGGGCATGGGCATGATCGTGGCAGGCGTGGCAGTCATTCAGCTGTTCTCGAAAACCGCCGGGCATTGAAAACCCGATCCTTTATAATGCTGGTACTTTTCGCTCACTGAGGTGCTCATGCCATCGGTTATTTCCACTGACGTGCTGATTGTCGGGGCTGGCGTCGCCGGTCTCTGGCTCAATGCCCGGTTGCGTCGTCAAGGGTTCTCGACAGTGCTGGTAGAAAGCGCCAGCCTGGGTGGCGGGCAAAGCCTCAAGTCTCAGGGGATCATCCACGGCGGCGCCAAGTACGCGCTGCACGGCGCGCTGTCAGGTGCCTCCGAAGCCATTGCCGACATGCCGCGTCGCTGGCGTGAGGCCCTCGATGGCAAGGGCGAGCTGGACCTGTCCGGTGTACGCCTGCTGTCCGAGGCCCATTACCTGTGGTCGCCAGGCACCATCGCCGGCAACCTCACCAGTTTCTTCGCCAGCAAGGCCGTGCGCGGCCGTGTGGATCAGGTCAAGGGCGAGCAACTGCCGCCAGCCCTGCAAAACCCCAAATTCAAAGGCAAGGTCTATCGACTGGCCGAGCTGGTGGTCGATGTACCCAGTCTGATCGGGCGGCTTGCCGAGCTGGCCGGTGACAGCCTGCTGGCCGGTCAGCACATCGAGCCGCTCTTCGAGGGCGATGAACTGATCGGTCTGCGCGTCGATGGTCGCGATATCCATGCGCAGCGCATCGTGCTCAGTGCCGGTGGCGGCAATGCCGATCTGCTGAACGCACTGGGCGTTTCGCAACCGCAGATGCAGCGCCGTCCGTTGCACATGGTGCTGGTCAAGGGGCCGACCTTGAAGCCACTGTACGCTCATTGCCTGGGTGGCGGCCCCAAGCCACGCATTACCGTGACCACGCACCCGGCCGCAGATGGCCAGTGGGTGTGGTATCTGGGTGGCGATCTGGCCGAAGCCGATGGCGTGGCGCGCCAACCGGACGCGCAGATCGCCGTCGCCCGTAAAGAACTTGAGGCGCTGCTGCCGTGGGTCGACCTGAGTCAGGCGCAGTGGGCGACCCTGCGTGTTGATCGTGCCGAGCCGGCTCAATCAGGGCTGGTGCGCCCGGACAACGCCTTCCTCGACAGCCAGCAACGCCTGATGATCGGCTGGCCGACCAAGCTGGCGCTGGCACCGGACTTCGCCGACCGGGTCCTGTCGCAGCTGTCCAGAGACGGCATCCACCCGACCCCGCAAGCTGCGCTGAGCGATGTGCCACGGCCTCCGATGGCCATACCTGTCTGGGATGAACTGCTGCCATGAGCCTGAAAACCCTGCACGATCTGCATCGCCCGCTGGGCAGTACCGGCCTGAACGTATCGCCGCTGGGGCTGGGCACCGTCAAACTGGGGCGCGACCAGGGCGTCAAATACCCCAGCGGCTTCAAGATTCCCGATGACCAGCAGGCGCAGATGCTGCTGCGCATGGCCCGCGACATGGGCATCAACCTGATCGACACGGCACCCGCCTACGGCACCAGCGAAGAGCGCCTGGGGCCGTTGCTGCGCGGTCAGCGCCAGGACTGGGTGATCGTCAGCAAGGTTGGCGAGGAGTTCGTCAACGGCCAGTCGAGCCATGACTTCAGCGCCGCCCATACACGCACATCGGTCGAGCGCAGCCTGAAACGTCTTGAAACTGACTTTCTCGATCTGGTTCTGGTGCATTCGGACGGCAACGATCTGGCGATCCTCAACGACGCCGGGGTTTATCAAACGCTCGCCGACCTCAAGCGCGAAGGCAAGATTCGCGGCTTCGGCTTTTCCGGCAAGACCGTCGAAGGCGGCCTGCTGGCGCTGCTTGACGGTGACTGCGCAATGGTCACTTACAACCTCAACGAGCAGGATGAAAAACCGGTACTGGATTACGCGCAGGCGCATGGCAAAGGCATTCTGGTCAAGAAAGCGCTGGCCAGTGGTCATGTCTGCCTGACACCCGGCATGGACCCGGTCCACGCCAGTTTCCAGCTACTGTTTGAACATCCGGCGGTTGCCAGTGCTATTGTCGGCACCATCAACCCGTTGCACCTGGCACACAACGTTGCAACTGCCGCTGCCGTGATTTGCCGTCAAGCCTGATTGAGGCGGCCGACCCCAACGCAAGAAGGAGCCGTTATGCCGCGAACACTGATCCGGAAGAACCCCAGCAACTTCAAGACCCTGCCGCTGTTTGTCGAGGCCACTGCGGAAAGCCTGAGCTACCAGAGTGTCGGCATGCCGATGAACTTCGCGCAGACCTTGCAGCGGCGGCGCAAGATCGACGTGCCGGACACCGAACGTTTCTCCACCGAACTGGCCAATCTGGGGGTCTCCGTTCGCCTGACCGTCAGTTGGCAGAATCGCGATTACTGGGTACTGGTTCGCCAGCGTCGTCAGGATCGCGGCGACGTCGTGCTCAAGCTGATCTCGGGTTATGTCCCGGCCCATGAGCTGACACTGCCGCTGCACACCGCGATTCAGGAAGTGGCCGAAGAGTGCCTGATCGAAACACCGCAGGGCTGGCTCAGCGGACTGTTCAAGGAGACCTGGCTGCCTGCGCCCTACGCCGCCGCGCTGCACTATCGCGAGGCCATGCCCTTTCGCCTGAGCCCCCTCTCTGGCGCCGCGAGACCGGTGCGAACCGGCAGCCTGACCCTGCTGGAACGTCCACGGGCCTATGTGCATTTGCCCACGGCGTCCTTGCAACTGATTTACGACATGCGCCTGGAAATCCCCAAGGAGGCGCGCCCGGTCAGCCTTTTCCATGTCGACGAAGCTCTGGAAAACGATCAACTGGTCGCCCGCCTCAACCGCAGCAAACCTGACCTGTACCTCATGCCGCTGGAGAATGGCGCGCCCCTGCCCGAGCTGTACACGCTCAAACGCGACAAGCTGATTCCGGCCGGCACGAGAGGGTTGTACCTGGCCGAGAGTTTCGCCGCGCAGGATGGCTGGGTGGTGCGTGAAGAGCGGATTCGCTGGAAAGACTGGCTACGTCAGCAGGGCATGGCCCCGCCAGCGAAGAAGTCAGGGCTGAAACGCCTGACCGGCAAGGCGCGAGAGCTGTTGCACTCCATTAGTGGCAAGCTGTAAGCCTCAAGCCTCAAGCCTCAAGCCTCAAGCCTCAAGCCTCAAGCCTCAAGCCTCAAGCCTCAAGCCTCAAGCCTTTTGATTTGATCTGCTTTGGCTTGCAGCTTGCAGCTAACCCCTACCCCTACCCCTGCCCTCGAATCTTTTCGACGATCGCGGTAGTAGAGCTGTTTTCCACCAGCCCCAGCACACGCACTTCGCCACCGTACGCCTGAACGATATCGGCACCGACCACCTGATCGACACCATAATCACCGCCCTTGACCAGCACGTCGGGCTTGACGTGGGTCAGCAGGTTTTCAGGGGTTCCTTCCGGGAAGCTGATGACCCAGTCCACGGCCCCCAGACCTGCCAGCACCGCCATGCGCCGCTCAACGCTGTTGATCGGTCGGCCTGGCCCTTTCAGGCGGCTGACGGACGCATCGTCGTTGACGGCAACGATCAGGCGATCACCCAGGGCGCGCGCCTGCTCCAGGTAGGTCACATGACCGGCGTGGAGAATGTCGAAGCAGCCGTTGGTGAAAACGATCCTTTCCTTGTGCGCGCGTGCGTCATCGACCGCCAGCAGCAGTTGCTCCAGGCCCAGTACACCGCGCTCGGAGCCCTCTTCACGCTGAATGGCCCGGCGCAATTCAGGGGCACTGATGGCCGCGGTACCCAGCTTGCCGACCACAATGCCCGCCGCCAGGTTGGCCAGAGCCACCGCATGCGGCAACTCTTCGCCGGCAGCAATCGCTGCCGCCAGGGTAGAGATCACCGTATCACCAGCACCGGTCACATCGAACACTTCGCGGGCACGGGCCGGCAGATGCAGCGCCTGCTGATCAGGACGCAGCAGGGTCATGCCATGTTCGCCACGGGTCACCAGCAGCGCGCCGAGATCGAGCTCCTGCATCAACTGCGCACCCTTGGTGACCAGTTGCGCCTCATCGACGCAATGACCGACGATGGCCTCGAATTCGCTGAGGTTCGGCGTGATGAGGCTGGCACCGCGATAGATCGCGAAGTCCTTGCCCTTGGGGTCGGCCAGCACCGGAATGCCGCGCTTGCGGGCGGCCTGAATCAGCGCCTGATGGTTTTTCAGTGCGCCCTTGCCGTAATCCGACAGGACCAGCACCTTGATGCCATCCAGCAGGCTGTAGACCTCTGCACTCAGGGCCAGCGGGTCAGTCCTGAACGGTTCTTCGAAATCGATACGCAACAATTGCTGGTGGCGACTCATGACACGCAGTTTGACGATGGTCGGCTGATCGGCGATGCGCTGAAAGCGCGCCAGCACACCAGCAGCCTTGAGGCTGTTGGTCAGACTCTCGGCAGCTTCGTCATCCCCCGTCACGCCGACCAGCGAAGCGGGTGCGCCCAGCGCAGCGATGTTCAAGGCCACGTTGGCAGCGCCACCCGGACGGTCCTCGATCTGATCGACCTTGACCACAGGCACTGGCGCTTCAGGGGAAATACGCGAGGTACCACCATGCCAGTATCTGTCGAGCATGACATCGCCCACCACCAGGACAGGGGCCTGATCAAAGCGCGGCATGGATAGCTTCATGGAACAACCCGTACTTGAAAAATGGACAGGGGCGGAATCTTAGCACAGGGGTTTGCAACCGACAGGCTGTTGAATCACGCCGCTCAAAAGGCAGGCGGACCGCCTGGGTCCGCCCGGTGAAAGTCAGGTCAGACAGCGCCGACCGGAGCCGGCTCGTCCAGCCCCATGGCATGCAGGCGGGCGTAATAGCCGTTCTGCGCCAGCAGCTCCGAGTGCGTACCGCGTTCGACGATCTGCCCGGCGTCCATGACCAGAATCAGGTCGGCCTTCTCGATGGTCGAAAGGCGGTGGGCGATGACCAGCGTGGTACGGCCCTTCATGACGTGATCCAGCGCCGCCTGAATGTGCCGCTCGGACTCGGTGTCCAGCGCCGAGGTGGCTTCGTCGAGAATCAGCAACGGGGCGTTCTTGAGCAGCGCGCGGGCAATGGCCAGACGCTGGCGTTGACCGCCTGACAGCAGCACACCGTTTTCGCCCACCTGGGTATCGAAACCCTGCGGCAACTGGTCGATGAACTCCTTGGCGTACGCATCAGCGGCGGCCGCTTCGATGTCGGCACGCGGCGCACCGGCCAGATCGCCGTAGGCAATGTTGTTGGCAATCGTGTCGTTGAACAGCGTGACGTTCTGATTGACCTGAGCGATGTGCCTGCGCAGGTTACGCAAGCGATAATCGTTGATCTCGACGCCATCGAGCAGGATGTTGCCCATGTCGTGCCCGTAGAAACGCGGAATCAGGTTGGCCAGGGTCGACTTGCCGCTGCCGGAGCGTCCTACCAGGGCAATCATCTGTCCCGGCGCGGCGGAGAAACTGATGTCGTTCAACACCTGACGCGCCGTCTGCGGGTAGAAGAAGCTGAGGTTCTTCACCTCGAGGTGGCCGGTCACGCGCTCACGCTCGATGGTGCCGGTGTCGACTTCCTCTTCCACATCCAGCTGTTCGAAGATGCTTTCGGCACCGGCGACGCCTTTCTGGATCGTCGAACTGACTTCCGACAGCTGACGAATCGGCTTGGGCAGCAGGCCCGCAGCGGTGATATAGGCGACCAGATCACCCGCAGTCGCTTCACCACGCAGGAACAGCACGAGGAACATCAGCACCGCCATGGCGCTGTAGATCACCAGTTGCAGCATCGGCGTGTAGATGGCGCCGGTCTTGGTCATGCGCAGCTGCTTTTTGGTGTTGCTGTTGCTGGCCTGGGCAAAGCGCGCCTGCTCGTAGGACTCGCCACCGAAGCTGCGGACTACGCGATAGCCCTGAATGGTTTCCGAGGCAACATGCGTGACATCGCCCATCGCCACCTGGATCTTCTTGCTCTGCTTGCGGAATTTCTTGCTCGCGGTGCCGACCATGACGGCAATCAACGGCAAAATCGCGAGCATCACCAGCGTTAGCTTCCAGTTCATCATCAGCAGATAGATGAACAGGAACACCACGGTCAGGCCTTCGCGAATCACCACCTTGATGGCATCGGTGGCTGCACCGGTCACCATCGTGACGTTGAAGGTGATGCGCGAGATCAGATGGCCGGAATTGGTCGTATCGAAGTAGCGATTGGGCAACACCAGCAGCTTGTTGAACAGCTCTACGCGCAGGTCATGCACCAGCCCGAGGGAAACCTTTGCCAGGAAATAGTTGCCCAGAAACGAGCCCAGCCCCTGCCATGCGGCGATCAGCACGATCAGCAGCGGCACGGCCTGCAACAGCTGCAACTCGCGCAGATAAGGAACATTGGGAAACAGCACCGCTTCAGGATTGGTCAGGCCATCGACGAAATATTTCAGGATGCCGGCGAGCATCGGCTGGGTCGAGGCGAAGATCACGAAACCAATGATGCTGAGCAGGAAAATGCCCACATACGGACGCACATAAGACAACAGGCGGAAATAGATTTTCACGCTGGAGGTTGCGGACGATTCGGAGGTTGTCATGAGAATCCGTCGTGTTAAAAAGAGGCCGAATTGTATCACAGCGGTTTTCGCGGCTGCCTGCTGCGGTAACATAGGCGGCTCGTCCATTACCAAGGGCGTAAAAACCGGAGTATCGATGCAAGCGCTTGACCACGCCCATTACCTTGAACAGGTTCAAGGTGCCGAAGTACTTGAAGCCGACGGCACGGGCGACAAGGTACTCCGCCTGCGTGACGGCTCCATGCTGAAACTGTTTCGGCGCAAACGCCTTGTCAGCTCAGCAGCCTGGTACCCCTACGCGCAGCGCTTCGCAGACAACTGTGAAACGCTGGCCAAACGCGACATTCCCTGCCCACGCATACGCTCGGTCAGCCGCATCGCCGAGATCGAGCGCGATGCCGTGCATTATGATCCGCTGGCTGGCTTCACCCTGCGCCAGCTACTGGGCAGTGCGGTGGCCGACGACAAGCTGCGCAGGCAACTGGGAAGCTTTATTGCCGGGCTGCACGAAAAAGGCATCTACTTTCGCTCGGCCCATCTTGGCAACGTGATCCTCACGCCCGAAGGCAGCCTCGGCCTGATTGACATCGCCGACATGAAAACCTATCGCCGCGCCTTGCGCAAAAGCCTTCGCTTGCGCAACTTCAAGCACATGCTGCGCTATCAGGAAGACCGTCAATGGCTGCTAGACAACGGCAACCCGGCCTTTCTCGATGGTTACATGAGCGCTCAGACCCTCTGCGACACCTCTGAACTGGCGCAGGCTGTTCAATAACCTGCCCCATGAAAAATGGCCGCTTTCGAAGCGGCCATTTTTTTGAGGCTATTGCTGCTGCCTGAGCCGATGCGTCTGCACCACTCGCCCCAACACCATGGACGCCGGTAACAGCACCAGTACCCAGAGCTCGTCTGGATTGCCGACCAACTGGGCTCCGTCGAAGTTAAGCATGACCAACGCGCACACAAGGTAAAGACCCCAGGCATCTCCATTGCGCACGGAGTCCCACAGCGTTATCGCCATCACGACCAGAAACATCACCAGCGAAGCGGCGCCGGTGTACAGCCCCAGCGACACGAAAATATTGTGCGGGTGCTGGATCGGTATGCCGCCCGTCAGGGTCTGGGTCGTGTAGAAATCCACACCGCAGCCCAGCATCCAGCCACAGCGACGCCATTCACCGGTCATGATTTCAAACAGCTCGATGCGATAGGAATCACCTCTGACCATCAGCAGGGCGACCCACTGTTCATCCTTGACGAACCAGAAGGCGGCTGCCGCCACGACGCCCAGCGCCAGCAAGACCACTGTCGTGCGCAGCGGGAAACGGTAGAGCGCATAGGCGGTGCAGACAGCAAACAGAACGGCGCAACCCACCAGCGCAGTACGTGTCTGCACGATAAAGGCGGTTATCACCAGCGTGACAAGAACGGCGCAGACGGCCTCGACCCAGCGACGCTCTTTTGCCCACAACGGCATGGCCAACGCGAGGCTGCAGACCAGCCAGGCACTGGCGTAGATCACGTTCTCCATTCGCCCAGGCAGAATCGCCACACGCTGGCCGAACTCGAACTGCCCGGTCACCCAGCTGTGAATACTGCTCAGCAGAATGTACAGGCACAGCGCCCAGAACATGCTGCGCACGAAAACCCCGCGTCTGAAGAAGCCGTTGTCGGTAATCCCGGCGACGACAAAGACAAACAGGCTGACGTAGATGATGTGCTTGTAATACTGGAACTCCTGCGCCTGTAGCGCGGGGACCAGAAAGCAGGCCATGAACACCGCCCAGGCAATGCCCAGAGGCTTGGCAAACACGCCAGCGCCGCGGTACTTGATCAAGAAGAATAAGCCCGGCAGCGCCGTGAATGCATAAAACAGATTGTTGGTGATCTTGGCTGAGGGGTTGAGGATGAAACTCAGCAGGAAGATGACGATGGCAGCCGTAAAATACTGCTGTACTTTGCTGCCGGGCATTCTTATCGGGTCAACTGACATTATTAAGCAACCAACCTGCTACTAGGCCAGCGAGCACAGCGACGATCAGCTTGACGCGATCCCGACGTTTGCGACGCTGTTTGTCAAGCCGCTCCTGCGGCAACTCCACGTGCTCACCAAACCCGGTGTGCAACACGGCATCATTTTCCAGAATCAGAGCGTAACGGTTTTGCGCAGCGAATAATTGTGAAAGTTTCTTCTCACCACCGTGCCCGGCATAAGGCGCATGCTGCAGGTAATCAGCCAGGCGGCGCAGCCCCGGATTGAAGGAAAACCCCTGCCATTCAGGCTTGTGCGAGCCCAGCTTGTAAAACGCAATACCCTCGACCACTTCACGCTCGTTGAGGTAAACGTAAGGGCTGTGGATACGCAGATCGTGATTGTAGCTGCGCAACCAGACCTGTAAGGCTTGCGGATCGTGTTTCAGCAGCGTCATCGACTCTTCGATGAAGTGCGGACGGTAGAAATCCCAATCGTCTTCGCAATGGAACACCCAGGACGTTTCGATCAGCGAATAGGCCGCGTCGACAGAGCGCATCTGCCCCAGCTTGGGGTTGTTGATGATGAAACGCGTATGCGGGTGCCAGTGCTCGGGAATGCACGCCTGGACACGGGCATCGCCGGAGTCTTCGGTAATCAGCACATGGCGTATGGGCGCAGTGTTGAAATGGTCGAACGTTTCCAGGGTGCGCTTCAACAGGTCGAATCGACCACAGCTGGTGACCACCAGCGTAATGTCGCTGTTTTCGCTGAATACCATCATTCGTTCCCAATCATTGAATATTCATAATTCCCTACCATCCCAATCGTGAACGCAGACGATCGATCCAGCTCGCCGCCGGCATGCTGCGCAGTGGCGCATGCATGGCGTCCACGATGGCTTTTCCGAGGGCATGGAATGTAAAGCGTTCCTCGACCAAAGTCTGCCCATTACGAGATATTTCACTGGCCAGTGTGACGTTATCGCGCAATTTCGCCAGCTTTTCGCGAAGTTCGGGAATGTCGCGATAGAGCACGATGTTGTGCATGTCGACAAAGCCCAGCGCGCGGTTTTCTTCAGCGCCCTGATCGAAGGCAAGCAGCACGCAGCCGCACGCCATGGCCTCGAAATTCTTGATCATGTACTCGCCCATGCCCACGTCGGCACTGACGAAAAAACGGATGCGGTTCAGGGTGTCGCAATACTCTTCGCCGGACTTGGTCCGCGTGACGAGCAGATTCTCGACCTGGCCCAACTCATCCAGCAACGCCTTGCGACCGCTGTAGGCCACGCTGTTGGTGCTGCCCACGAAAGCCAGTTCGATGTCACGCTCGCGTGCCTGCAACTGCAGCAGGCTCTGGTCATAGCCCTTGGGCACGAACACCGCATCGAAGCCTTCCTGGCGCAGCCGTTCGCTGACCATGAACCCCGAGCAGATCACTCGCGCCCAAGGCAGCTTGCGATAGTGCGCGCTGAACTTGCCGGTGTATTTGCACGGAATGTAGTTCTGGTAGGCATCGTGTTCGAGGATGACCAGATTGGGAATCGTGCGGATGAAGCCGACCTGACGCACTTCCTGCTTGAAACGCAGGAAAAACACGATCCGGTCATAGCGGCTGACGTCCACCTCACGGCGGAAATAACCACGCAGGTTGCGTTGCTCCGCAGAGCTCAGCCAGCGCACTTCGCATTCACAATGTGCGGCGATGCCGTCATAGAGACGGTCCAGAATCGCACGCTGCTCTTTCTGGACCAGCAGTAGAACTTTCATGGTTTTCCTTGCAGTACTGCGCCTGCTGAATCAGAGATCACGGTTGCACCAGAACAACTCGTGTCGTCGCACCGCCTTGCGGAAGAATTCGTTTTCGCCCTCGGCCGGCCAGTGACGACCGGCCAGAACCCGCTGCAGCGCACGGCGCACACGGCGCTTGAACGGCATCGGCGGCAGCAGGTCATGCATCATCCCCAGCGCCATCGCCTTGTCGCGTTGCGCGGCGACCGACAATTGAAGGCTGTACGGCACCAGCGCCAGAGTGGCATCGAATACCGGCGGCAGGCTGATGCCGCTGTAGGCATCGCCCATCGGCCAGCGGTCGTTGTCGTGCAGGTGATTGGCATAACCGAGCACCACGTCCGGCTGCCATTCGAGCCCGAGCAGGGCTTCACGCACCGCAGCCTGGGCGCAGATGTGATCGGGATGGGGGTCGATGGCAGGGTGCGGCATCACCACAACCTGCGGCCGGGCCTTGAGAATCAGCGCGCGCAGGTCGGCGAGCAGGTTATTCCAGGTCGGCTGGCCGTTGTCGCCGGGCAATGGCAGGGTATTGAACTGACGGAACAGGCGGGTATCGGTCAGATCCGCCTCACGCGAACCAATCGGCGTATCCGGCGCGGCCTGCATGGCAGGCAGTTGCAGGCAGAAATAGCCCAATTGCACACACTGCGACTCGGGCACCCCGCCCCAGCGCGCCACGGCGATACTGTCCCAGGCCCGCAAGCGGCCTTTCATGCGCGCAGCTTCGGCGCGCTCCATGCCCATCTGCTGATAATGCTCGGCCTCGATCTCACCGGCGGTCAGTGTGATGATCCACGCTTCCTCGGCCTGGCTGTAAAGCCCGAAAGCGGCCAGCTCGGCATCGTCGGCGTGCGGTGCGATGACCATGACACGCTGTTTTCGCGCATCCGGCTGACGAAACAGCCAGAGCCGCGGCGTGCCGGCCAGACGGCAGCAACGCCCGCGCAGTTTCAGCACACCTGCGGCCAGCGGCTCGCCCAGCCCGGTGAGGTTCAGATAGCGCACGCCGCAGACGCCACGCTCGAATGCCTGCTGGTCGTTCAGGCCCTGGCCTTGCAGCTCGACCACAGGGTCGAGAAAACGCCCGAGCCAGGTACTTTTGACCGTCAGCGCCAGTATCAGCGTCTCGTCGCCGTTCAGCTGCAAAGCGGGGTCGATCAGCAACGTGCCGCCGTCCAGGCGTACACCCGGCACTTCGCTTTCGGCAGCAAAGGTGTACTGATAGCCGTCAGACGGCGAATAGAACAGATGATCGGCGAACCAGGCCTCATGAGCGACCCAGGCACACACGGCCAGCAGCGGGGCCAGCCACCAAGCCACCAGCACGCCCACCGCGATCAACAGGAGCAGCCCACCCAGCAACGCCAGCCGCTTGTTACGGCGATGGCGTTTGAGCAATTGCTGCTTGCGACTCAAATCTGGAACACCGGAACGGGGTTGCACCATCGGTCCTTGTACTCGCGGTCGGCACGACCGAAGGAAAAACGCAGTGATTTGCCCTGCGCACGGGCGTTCTCCCAGGCGGACTGGGTATTGACGAAGCTGAGCACGCTGCCAGGACTGAAATCACGGGTTTCGGGATCGACACCGCCGTTGACGTACTCGATGCTGACCCACTGCGGCGCTTCGACGCGATACACCAGTTGAATGGCAATAGGCGCATCGTTGAGAAACACCACCGAACCGATCAGCAGCTCGCGCAACAGCTCAATGACCTCGGCCTTGTGCCGGGCACCGGTCGCCTCGAAGCCCCAGCGCCGCTGAAACAGATCGCAGTACATACTTGCCAGCTCGGCGCTACTGAACTCGCTGACAGGCCTTACCGTCCCGCCAGCCTCTTCCAGCAAGCGAAGCTCACGACGCTGGTTGTAACGAAATTTCTTGGACAGCTCTTCAGGCGTACGCGCCATCGCCAAGGATTCGGTCTGTGGCTTGAAGGTACTGATGCGGCCTTCGTTGAGCGACGACACATAGCGGGCCCGGTGCCGGACCGGCACCTCGATATCGTTGGCCACCGGCAGAATCAGCTCGGCATTACCCAGGTCGAACAACCCTTTCTTGCCGTGGCGCTTGAGCTCGTCCTTGGACAGCGCCAGCGAGCGCCCCCAGGTGGCAATCGCCGCCTTCACTTCACCGCCCTGCTCCCAGGCCAGGTAACGCACAGCGATGCCGGAAAATGCCGACAGACGCGCGACCACCAGCGGATGAGTGGCGACGCTGCCGCCAAACCGCTGCCAGGCCTGCTCGTAGGCAGCCGCATCGATCTGCACCCAGCCACGCTCGCGCCAGCCCTTGAATCGATTGAGCATCAGGCCCCCGCTGTCAGGCTGGAGACTTGCGGCAGACGCCAGAAGACATTACGCACAGCGTGATCGGAAAAACGTTCGCGCAAGCGCAACAGCATGCGCTCGGCACAATCCTGACGTTGTTCGGCATCGAGGCCGGCCATATGCACCAGGCCGTGTGCCAGGCTGTGCACATCACCGAGCGGAAACAGCAGGCCAACGTCTTCGACCACTTCCTTCGCGCCGCCGCATGAGGTTGCAACCAACGGGACACCGGCGACCATCGCTTCCAGCAGGACCATGCCGAACGGTTCGTGGTCCGAGCTCAAGGCGAACACGTCGAAGGCCTTGAAGTAGCGGCGCGCGTCAGGCACCTGGCCGAGGAACAGCACCTGCGGGCCGATGCCCAGCTCCAGCGCCAGTGCCTTGAGGTCTTCTTCCAGGCGACCCTTGCCGAGAATCACCAGTTGGCTGTTCTCGGGAAGATCGGGCAGCGCTTCGGCAAAACCGCGCAACAGCGTGGCCTGATCCTTGTCGGGATGCAGGCGACCGACATTGGCGACGATCCAGGCCGACGCCGAAAGGCCCAGCTCTGCGCGGGCATCTTCAGCGGAAAACTGACTGCCCTGCAGTTGCTCGACATCGATCCGGTTGTACAGGGTCTGAATGCGCTCGGCCGGCCACTTGGGCAGGCTGCTGCGCATGTCGTCGCGAACCGCGTCGGAAACCCCCAGCAGGCTCAGGCGCTTACGAAACAGGTTGGCGAACAGCTTGCGACTGCGCCGGTGGTAATCGCCGAACGCATGATGCACACCGATCACCGGCAGCTTCGTTGCCAGCAGGGCGATGTACACCGGCTTGAAGCGGTGCGCGATGCAAAAGCTGAACGAGCGCGTCGCGGCGATCTTGCGCAGGTCGCGGATGGCGCCCAGCTTCAGGCCACGAATGGCACTGGAGCTGTACTCCATGAACAGCACTTCGTCCGAACCGCAGTCAGCCACGACATCCGGATCGGCGGCACCGGTCAGAAACACTGTCGTTACGCGATAGCCCTTGCCGGCGAACAGGCTGGCGTATTGCCGCGCGCAGTCCAGAAACGGCCCGTCATAGCCGTGACAGAACTGCAGTACGTGTCGTTCAACCGAGCGTGTCATAAGCCTCGACGCCCTCTTTGACCACCAGGATGTCTTCCATGATCAGGTACTCGAGGTCCGAGCCGAAGAACATGTTCAGCGCATCGGTCGGCGAGCAGATCATCGGTTCGCCACGGCGGTTCAGCGAGGTGTTCAGGGACACGCCATTGCCGGTCAGGTTTTCCAGCGCTTTCATCATGTCGTAGTAACGCGGGTTGTATTCGCGCTTGAGCACCTGAGCACGGGAGGTGCCATCTTCATGGACGACTTCCGGAACGCGGGTTTTCCACTCTTCGGCCACTTCGAAGGTGAAGGTCATGAACGGCGCCGGGTGATCGATCTTGATCATCTGCGGGGCGACGGTGTCGAGCATCGACGGGCAGAAAGGCCTCCAGCGCTCGCGGAACTTGATCTGATGGTTGATGCGGTCGGCCACGCCGGTGACGCTCGGGCAACCGATGATGGAACGACCGCCCAGCGCGCGCGGACCGAACTCCATGCGCCCCTGGAACCAGGCAACCGGGTTGCCCTTGACCATGATCTCGGCAATCCGCTCCGGCGTGTTGTCGATCTGGCGCCAGACCGGCTTGCTCGGGTGACGGGCACAGGCCGCGATCACGTCTTCGTTGCTGTACGCAGGGCCGAGGTAGACGTGTTCCATCTTCTCGACCGGCACACCGCGGGCGTGCGATACATAAGCCGCAGCACCCACCGCCGTACCCGCATCGCCGGACGCAGGCTGCACGAACAGCTCTTTGACTTCAGGGCGGGCGATGATGCGCTGGTTCAGTTTGACGTTCAGCGCACAGCCACCGGCGAAAGCGATCTTGCCGGTCTCCTTGAGGATGTCGCCCAGGTAGTGATCCATCATCTGCAGCGCGAGCTTTTCGAACAGCGCCTGCATGCTCGCCGCGTAATGAATATAGGGTTCGTCGGCCACGTCGCCAACGCGTTTCGGGCCGAGCCATTCGATCAGCTTCGGCGAGAAGTAGAAGCCCTTGCCGTTCTCTTTGTAGCGACGCAGGCCGATGACGTTGGCCAGCTCGGTATTGATGACCAGTTCGCCATTCTCGAAGGTCGCCAGACGCGAAAAGTCATACTTGCTGGCATCGCCGTACGGCGCCATGCCCATGACCTTGAATTCGCCATCGAGCATCTCGAAACCGAGGAACTCGGTAATCGCGCCGTACAGGCCGCCCAGCGAGTCCGGATCGAAGAATTCCTTGATCTTGTGGATCTTGCCGTTTTCGCCATAGCCGAAGAAGGTCGTGGCGTACTCACCCTTGCCGTCGATGCCCATGATCGCGGTTTTCTCGGTGAAACCGGAGCAGTGGTAGGCGCTGGAAGCGTGGGCCAGGTGGTGCTCGACCGGCTCGATCTTGATCTTCTTCGGATCGAAGCCCAGTTGTTCGAGGCACCAGACAATCTTGTTGCGGTAGCGCTTGTAACGGCGGTTGCCCATCAGCAGCGCATCGAGGGCGCGATCCGGCGCGTACCAGTAACGCTTGGCGTAATGCCAGCGGGCCTTGCCGAACAGGCTGATCGGGGCGAACGGAATCGCGACCACGTCGACGTCCGAAGGCTTGATGCCTGCCTGTTCCAGACAGAACTTCGCCGACTCGTAGGGCATGCGGTTCTTTGCGTGCTTGTCACGAACGAAGCGCTCTTCTTCGGCCGCGGCAATCAGCTTGCCGTCGATGTAAAGCGCTGCGGAAGGATCATGGCTAAGGGCGCCGGACAGGCCAAGGATCGTCAATGCCACTAGTGTCTAGCCTCTTTAGTCTGCATGCAGGCGCAGGGCGCCCGAGAAAAGGTGTGCCCCCGCACAGCGGGCTGAGGGCAGCTAAAGGGCGGGATTATAGCGTAATGACCAACGATTGGCTCGACGCGCTGAAATGTCACCCAAGGCGGCCCGCCAGACGGTGTACGAAACGTCTCTTTCGCCACGCAGCATATTTATCTACGGCGTTGCTGCCCGTTGCATCTGATTAATTGAGGCCTTTAGTCGCAGCCCCCAAGGCCGTCGATCAAACCTCAGCGCCTGGCGCAATGGAAAGCCTGTCATGACACATACACCACTCTCTCTGGATTTCACCCTTTCAACGCCGAGCCCTGTGCCGATGACGCCCGGCGATACTTGGCCTGACGCGTCCGCAGCGCTGAAAAGGCTCGACGAACTGCGCACCCTTCTGGCCAGGGAGCTAAACGCATTGCCCCAGGCTGGCGAAGCCTTGCTAAGCGCACTCACCGGCGCTGACGTGTCCGAGCGCGAACTGGAAATCTTCAGCCTGTTGCAACAGATCGACGACTACTGGACGGACCCGGGCGAAACCGGTGAAAGCCGTCGCGACCGCCTGGTACCGGCCTTGCAACGGGCCATGCTTGACGAAGCCCGCGTCAGGGTTCATGAGCGCGATCTCGACAGTGTCTACCTGGCCTGTTTGCCCGAGTCACCCGAGCAGGCGCACGGCCCGGCGCTCGCCTGCTCGACGCTGTGGGTGCAGCTGCATGATGACGAACAGATTGAAATGGCCGGCGTACTGGTGATTTCCCAGGATCAGGGGCGCACGTTATTGATGCTGCCAGGTCTCGGCATCACCGGTTTTGCCACACAGGCCATGCTGCTCGAAACACTTGCGCAGTGGCTCAACACGCCAACGTTGCGCGATACGCTGCTCGGCAACGCGCAACGACAGCATCAGGAGCGGCTGGCCGAGATAGTTCAGGACGCCGACCTGTACCTGGAGCCCTTCACCGCTGCCGACGTGCAACTGCAGCCCGTTACCACGGCACCGTTCAAGCACGCGTTCGACCGGTTGCTGAACAAGCAGCGCAACGACATCCGTTACGCCTGCGAACAGCCGGGCACGGAGGATCGGCTCAAGCGTCAGTCGCTGATCCAGCAGGCCATCGACATGCCTGGCCTGCTGGGCCCCGCCGCCATGCTTGAACTGCGGGAACTGAGCAACAGACAACGTCAATACCAGCGAGACTTGCCCGAATGGATGAAGATCGCCAGCGCGGCTGACCTGCAGACCTATGCCTTGCACCTGCAACGCTACGACGCGGCACATGCTGCGATGCTGAGCGTACTGGGCGGCGCAGCTTCCCCGGAGCAGTTTGCCGAAATGCAGTTGCGCACGCGCCTGGCCAATGATCTGGGCGAGGATCTGGACCCGCGGGCCTTGACCATCGACACCCGTCGCACGCTGCCAGCGACGAGCGAGACCTACCGCGTGACGCTGCCGCTGACCGAACTGGCGCTCTATGGCCTGCATCCGGGTGACGAGACAGCAGGCTCGGACTTCCTCGACCAGACGCTCATCACCCTCGATGGCCAGCCGCTGGACGCCGCCTACTCGGCCTTGACCCCGGCCTACCTTGCAGGCGTGATTGATGAGCTCAACCTGCGCGCGGTGTTTGCCACGTTTCAACGCGAGGCCTATCAGCAGGAACACAATCAACAGATGCTGCGCGCACTGGCGCGGACCCGACTGACTACGCTGGGCTGGGCGGCGAAGATGCAGGGGCATATCCAGCCCGAGGATTTTGCCATTGTCGCAGCGCTGACCAGCACGCCAGAGAGTGCGCCTGATCCCACGATGCGCGTGCAGCAGATCAAACTGAACGACCGCAACGTGATGGCCAGATTGCTGGTGTTTCGCAAGCAGAATGCTCAAGGCCAGACGCAACGGCTGATCATGTTCGCCAGCGAGGCGCCCGGACACCAGTATTTCAAGGCTTTCGACACCCAAACCCAACTGCTGCATGAGGTGATTGGCTGGACCGCATCGCCCACAATGACTACCTGGCTGCTCGATCAGGTAGAGGTCACTGCGCGCCCGGAACTGGACGCGCAACTGACGGCCCTCCGCGAGAAACCCCAGCCTGCAAAGGAATTTCTGCAGTTCATCGATCACCCCGATTGCGAGACGGCATTGCGCAGTTTTACCGACGAACAGACTCGCGTATTGCTCTCCGAACAGGCCCGCCATACCCCGGACTGGTACCTGCGCGCCAGCCGCGCCCAGCGCCGGGAATTACTCGCCGTTGAACACGCCATCGAGGGCGCCCTCGGCAACTATCAGGCCCAGCCGCACACCAGGGTTCAGCCGTTCCAGGACTACGTACACCAGCGTGCCAGCCAGCAGATCGGCAAACTGCTGGGTGTCCCTGCCGGCACGGTAGACCCTGACCTGATCGTGATCACCAGCGAGCGCGAAACGCTGACCTACACCGACATGCTGCTCAAAGGCTACAACGACAGCATCGACCCCTTGCGCACGTCAGCAGCCACCGACGCCACGTTCAGCGGCCCGGAGGGTATCGACCTGAGCGCGCTGTCACCCGCAGCTGTTGCAGGCTCGGTGCGTGGCCAGTGGCTGGCGGACGAGTACATTGCGCTGATCAGAAACACCCTGCTGAACAGCGAAAACGATGGCTATGCCTACCGTCGCCAGTACAGCGTCATGATCACCCAACTGCAGATGAAGGCGGCTGCGCTGCGCAGCCTGCTGAAAGGTCATGTCGAGCCTGCGCAGTATGTCTGGCTCAAGCAATCACTGGATAACGCACACCTGAGCGACTCGGCCTCACGGGAGCGCTTCCCCCTTTACCCCCTGCAAATACACGTGGATAAACCCCTGATCGCCTCGGGACTGACCGATGTCGATCAACTGGTTATCCCCAGCCCGCTGCTGACCCACATCGAAACCGTTCAGGGTTGCCTGATCATTTTGCCGACGCAGATCCGTCACGCCGCGCTGCTTTATACGCCGCAGGCACCTGACGGTATCGAATTCCGTTTGTTCAGCGATTTCGTGAGCTCGCTGGATAGTGAAGGGATGATCGATTACTACAAGGATCGCTGCCGCATCAAGGCACGCCGCACCCTGTCGTTCTTCCTGCGGGACATGCAGAAGGGCAACGCCAACAAGCCTCCGGCCATCCCCAGGGCATTCATTTCAGACGTTGCCGATACCTGCTTCAACCGGCCGCTGGAGCGCAGGTTGCGCGATGTGGAAGAAACCACCAGCGGCCGCCACGACATGCTGGCCAAGCTGATCTGGGTCAGTGTCGAAATCATTGCCACGGCCCTGACCCTGCCCTTTCCGCCGGCAAGCTTTGCGGTGGGCAGTCTGGTTTCATTGCATGACAGCGGGCAGGCACTGGCAGCGCTGAGCGCAGGCGACCGGGAGCGCGCCACGAACTACATGCTGTCGGCACTGTTCAACGGCCTCGGTGCAGGCAGCGATTTGCTGGTGGGTCTGAAAGGACTGGGCGTTTTGCACCAGCTTGAGAACGGCCAGCATTCGACCCCGGTGTTGCGCTCGTTCCAGCGCCAGCCTTCCCTGCCGCGTTACGAGGACCTGTACCCGGTAGAGCTGCAAGAGCAAGTATTTCTGCTCGGCAAGCCCAACGTTCATGGGCATGCTGCGGTTTTCCAGGCGTCCCATGTCGCCTCGGCACCGCCGCTGGCAACCGGCCAGTTCGCTGCGCGCGATATCGGAGGCGCCTGGCAGCCGCTGCTCCCGTTGCCCCCGACTGCACAGCGCGCGCCATCAGGTTTGCGCATCGATCTGGCCGTCGACATCTCTCTGGAGAACGTGCCACGTATCGCCGAGGGTCACGCAAAAGGCGTGCATGCGATCAATGGAAAATACTATATCCAGCTCTCAGACCAGGCCTTTGAGGTTCAGTACGACGCCTACTGGCGGTACTGGCAGATCATCGACCCGGCCAATCCGTTCGCCTTCTTCGGCAAACAGCCGGTTCGCCTGAATGATCAGGGTCAGTGGCTGCTTGTCGAACGACAGCGCCTGCGCGGCGGCGGGCTGGACACTCCGGGCACTTATCGACCGCTACCTGAGGAAGCCAGCGCAAGCTCAAGCTCGCTGAATACCTTGAGCGACTATGAGATGCCGAGCGGCATGCGCGCGCACCTGGACATTGTCATCAACAAGGAAGTGTTCGACCCGACCGGCGCAGGCCTGGAAGTCTATTTCGAAACGTATTTCACCGAGGTGCGCCAGACCTTCACGGCGCGTCGGGAACAACTCTATCAGGACGCCCAGGCCTTTTTTGCCCGATTCACGCCTCCACCCAGGCCGACCCTGCCCGCCTATGGCCTGCCCGGCAGTGTCGACACGCTCATCAAGCACATCTTCAGTCACAGTAGCGGACTGGTGTTCAGCGAGGCCCCGAAATCGGTGGCCAGCAAGCGTCTGCTGCTGCTCAACATGCCCTTGCTCGCCGAGCAGCGTGTCGAGGTGCTGTACATCGAGCACCTGCTGACCGACAAACACCTGCGCAAGCTGGCCCGGTATCGCCAACTCGGTAAAAAAAGCCGCTCTGGCTCTCATGAACTCAAGTATTACCTGCAAGAGGCCAATCGCGGCGCCCTGAACAACGCAAGTAGCGAATTCGATTACTACCACCTGATCAAGGCAGCCCACCTCTACGGGATCGAAGTGCGCCCGTTCAGTTCGTCGATCAGCTATCCGTTTCTCGGCCACAGCGTGCTGGCGGCTGCCGATGACCCGACAGCGGCCATGAAAATGAGCAATTTCTTCGGGCACAGGCTCATCAGCCACGATATCGAGCCGGCCTCTGCCAAGCGCTGGGTAGCGCTGCTCGACCAGAAGCTGGCCACGACTCACGATCAGGTGCCCGGCATCGCCGAAATGCAGGGAGCCGTCAGTGTTCACGTCAAGGACATTCCCGCCGGACGTCCGACCCGCATCAGGCAAGGCGCGAGTGGGGCGCATGAACACACACCGACGCGCTGCGACTTCAGCATAGCGTTTGCCGACCCGACGCTGCCCGCCAAGCCACTGCCCCCTGCTACCGCTCTGGATAACCTGTTGATCCGCGAGCTGGGCGACCCGACCGCGGTTGCCGAGGGTGAGCGCTGGGCGGGCGAGTACGGGTTTGTTCTGGACGAAAACGATACCTGGCTGCGCGTCGACCCCGATGACTGGAGCGTTGACAGGCCGATGACGGCCATTCAGCAATCGCTGACCGATGCCACCTATGAAATGCCGCTGGAGACCAGAGCAACGCTGCATAACCTGGCGAACTTCGAAAAGAAGGGCCTTGATATGGAGTATTTTTTTGAAGACATCGAACTCGACACTGTGCGTAACACATTCGACCTGCTGCGCAAGAATCTACAACAGGACGCCGCCCGGATCAGCTCAGCTCAACTGCCGCCTCGCCCGACGTTACCAGCCATCGCACCGCAGACAAGCACTGCCGGACTGCTAGAAACCCTGTATCGCCATGCCGAAGGCCTGGTCATTGGCGAGTCACACGCTTCGGTCGCCAGCAAAAAGCTGATCATCGACAACCTGCCGTTGCTGTCACAGCAGAACGTCAAAACGCTGTACATGGAGCACCTGTTGAGCGACCTGCATCAGGCAGATCTGGATCGTTTCCTCGAAACCGGGCAAATGAGTAAAACCTTGCTGCATGACCTGAAAACCCTGGACCGCGGGCATCATACCGATCCGGACGGCATCTACACCTTCGAGCGGCTGATTATCGGGGCGCGGCAGCAGGGTCTGGAAATTCGTGCCATCGATTGCGCAAGCAGTTACCACCTCAAAGGCATTGCCGGGGAACAGTCCATTACCCGCCAGCAAATGATGAATTACTTTGCCTCGCGCACGATCCGCAGGCATCAGGAGGTGATGGGCTCGCACAAGTGGATCGCGCTGGTCGGTAACAGCCATTCCAATACCTATCAGGGCGTCGTGCCTGGCGTCGCCGAACTGCAAGGCGGGATCGGCCTGCGGGTCGTCGATGTGACACAGGGGCATTCGAGGGGGATAACGCTGGATCCGGGGGAGCTCGTCTCGGGTGGCATAACGGATGACAAGGTCTACATCAAAGCTGATTATCGGGTGGAGATGGAGGTGCTGCGGTCACAGCCGGTCAGGCTGCCGAGCATCGAAAACCGCCTTTCCAGGCCGGGAATGTTTCTGGTGCAGGAGGGTGAAGGCAATCTGCCAACCATCATTCATCGCGCACGCGACACCTGGATTCACCACACACCGGTGCTGCGCAATGCCGAAGGCAAGCTGTACATCGAACGCCTGCGCTGGCCGCGCATCCACCTCAAACCCTTCGACGACATCGATGCACTGGTGGCAGCACTCGAAGCGATGAACCTTACGCGCATTACCTGAGGATACCGATGCTCCGCGTCACACAGAGGACGCGGAGCGTCCGGAACGGCATGCCAACGCGGAGCATTGGCACGAGAGTCAGCCACTACGGATGAGCGCTCCGCGCTGGCACGAGGGTCAGCCGGGCTCAGTCCGTCACAAGCTTCGGCAAGCGCTGCTCCAGCAACTGGTGCAGCGCGCTCTGCGTTGGCCAGTTGCGCATGAAGCGGGCCCGGTCACGGGCGTAGGCCGCAGCGAATGACGACTGCGAGTTGTGCTGCTGCATGGCGTCCAGGTCGATCATCGCCCAGCGATCGACGTGCCAGAACAGGTTATGCCCCTTGAAATCACCATGGCTGATGCGCGCCTGGATAAGCTGCGCAAAAAGCCGATCCAGCGCCAGCAGTTCGACCTCTGGTGCATCACCGTTTTCCACATACGGAGCGAAGCGTTCGATGATGTCCGGCCCATCAATGAACTCGGTCACCAGCCAGGCCTTGCTGCGCAAGCCGAGAAAACGCTTTTCCTGCACGGCCAGCGGTTTGGGTGTGGCGATGCCGAGGAACATCAGCCGGTTGCCTTCGCGCCACGAATGCCAGGCCCGGCTGGGGCGCCAGAAGCGCTTGAGCCAATGGCTGAAATTCTTGATGTTGTAGCGCTTGATGACCAGCGGACGACCATTGATCTCAACCCGCCCGACACTCGCAGCGCCACCGGTCTTGTACAGATGGCCCTTGTCGAGCAAGGCATCCGCCTGACTCAGCACCGGCAGCATCGCGGGTTCTTCCTCGCGACGAATAGCGCGGAACACCGAAGCGCTGTCCTCGACACTGAACAGACTGCAGTCGCGCACGGTCTTGCTCATGAAGTCCTTGAGCCGCCAGCTGCGAACCTTGTCGATCTGCTTTTGCAGCGCTTCCATCGGCAAACCATGCTCGGCATTGCTCAACAGGTAATGCACCAACAGCTCTTCAGTAAACGGTTCGAAAGACCTGGGCAACTGGGCAAAGAACACGCCGAGATTTTCCAGAACTTTTTGCCGGGACAACGGCGTACCGGCCTGTTCAGCACGAATGCCGGCGCCATCGATCAGGTACAACTGCCCCTTGTGGCGCAGCAGGTTGTCCAGGTGCAGGTCTTCCTGCCACAGGCCTTTTGCGTGCTGCCGGGTAATGGCCGATAGCGCCTCACCGAGCACCGCTTGCTGCTCGTCTGCCAGCGGTGGCAGGTGCTTAACAGCATTCCAGGCATCGCCCAGGCTTGGCGCCTGCTCCAGAAACTCGAACAACAGCCAGCCACCCTCACCGTCCTGCAAACCGTCGGCCAGCAAAAGCGGTGTGGTCAGGCCCTGTTCGGCAAGCAGCCTTACGCCGGCCAGCTCACGCTGAAAGTGTCGGGCCGCCTTGTCGCCCACCAGCAGTTTTGCCAGCACCGTTCGGCCTCGCCAGACACCGGCGCCGACATAGCGCTGCCCCGGCAATACCCGCAGCAGGGTCAGCAATTGCAGTTCAGCCGATCCGGCAGCATCGGCCAGCGTCAGGCTCATCGGCAACTCGGGGGTACGTCCGGCGGTCTTGAGTTCAGACAGGCGCATCAACGGGTCTCTTTATCATCGCGGTGTTGAAGGTCTCGTTTGTGAGCGCCGCGCTTGCCCAGGCGCGCACTCCAGGCGTCGACCAGCAGGCTGTTCGGCGTGGCTTGCAGATAAGCCGCCAACAGCTCGCGCCGATCGGCCTCATTCCACATGGGCGCGCGGCGCAGCAGCGGTTCGAGGTCGCGGGCAAGGTCACGCTTGCCGAAGATCACCGGACGGGTTTTTTCCAGGTCGATCAGTTGCGCCTGATACCCCGTACCGGCTGCCTGAAGAAAAATATGCTTGGGGTAGAAGCAGCCATGCACCTGTCCGGCGCCGTGCAGCGTGCGCGCCAGCTGGCCGCAGGCGTGCAGTATTGCCTGACGCTGAGGGGCCTCCATCTGGTTCCACTGCTGCAACAGTTCGTCAAGATCGGTCCAGCCGTCCAGCGCACGCGTCATCAGGATCGCCCGGCGTTCGCCGGCGACCTTGCGCTCGCCATAGAACACCGCCTGCAATGCCGGGATGCCCAGTTTGCGATAGCGACTGATGTTACGAAACTCGCGCGAGAACGACGGTTCGCCAAACGGGTGATGCAACGTGTGAGTCAGGTAGTTGCTCTGACGCTTGAGGTAAAACCCCTGACCGTCCAGATCGAGGCGGAACACACTGCTCCAGCCGCCGCGCCCGGTATTGGGCTCATCGACCGCATCGAGTCGGATGTTCCAAAGCGATTCAAAATCAGCCAGGTTGTGACGCGCCAGTAAAGGCTGGTCGGCACTGGCAATAAAAACGCTCATTCACGGCCCTCGAAAAAGCTGACGATATGTCGAATACGTTTTTTGTCGGAGGCGTTCAAACGCGTTCGCTGGCGGTATTGCAGGTAGAAGCGCAGGCGCTGGGTGGCCGATAAGTGATACTTGGCGACCTTGTCCAGGCAGGCCAGATCCTTGGTGATCCGATAGCGCAGCATGAAGCTCCACCAGAATGCACCATTGGGGCAGTCGATGAAAAACAGCTTGCCCTCGTTATCGACCAACAGGTTGCGCCATTTCAAATCGTTATGTGTGAAATGGTTGTCGTGCATGATCCGGGTAAAGGCAGCCAACTGGCGGCTGAGCGCGTCGACCCAGTGGCGATCGGCCAGTCGCGGATCCTTGCGTTGCGCCAGTGCCGACAAGTCTTCGGTGTTCGGCAAGCCACGTGTGATCAGTGCGCCGCGATCATACGCCGCGCCGTTGCGCTCCAGGCCCCAGGCCACGACTTCTGCGGTGGGGATGCCCCATTTAGCAAAGCGCTTGAGGTTCTGCCATTCGGACTTGACCCTCGGCTTGCCCATGTAGCGACGCAGCCCCTTGCCCGCGCCCACGTAGCGTTTGACATAGTAGTAAACCCCGGCGCGCTCGATGCGGATGACGTCGGACAGCGGATCGCGGGTCAACTGCTGTCCCTGCAAGGCAAATACGGCATCCAGGCTGCCAAATTCCGGTTCCAGGAACGCGTACTCGGGCTCGAGCTTCCAGCCCGCCATCAGAGTGCGTCTCCGTAGCGCACTTTACGCTGATACAACTTGTCGGCTTTTTTATCCAGCCAGGTCAGCAGCGTCGCTTCCTTGAGCAGGATTTCGCGCAACGGCTTCTGGAAATAGCCCTGGAGAAAACGCAGTTTGTCGCGGCGGGTCAGGCCGATGTCCAACGCTGAAAAATACAGCGCGGCCAGGTCCTTGTTGCGCCAGCGTGGCGTGATCGCACGGCGGGTCTGGGCACGGTGCAGGTCGATGACCGAGAGTTTGAAATCGTCAGCGGTCACCGGCTTGTCGGTGTGCAGCAAAAAATGGCAGATGTAGCAGTCGCGATGATTGACGCCTGCGCGGTGCATCATGCCGACCAGGCGGGCGACTTCGGCAATGAAGGCTCTCTTCAGACGCGGCTCGGGCGGCTCGTTGCGCCAGTTGAGGCTGACGTCTTCGAGGCTGGTGGTCGGTGCCAGTTCTTCGGTGACGATGAACGAGTGCTGCGCGGCAGGGTTGCTGCCACGCTCGCCATAGGCCACGGCGGTCATGGTCGGGACGCCGACTTCATGCAGGCGCTCGATGGCGTCCCATTCCTTGCCCGCGCCGAGTACCGGCAGCTTGGCGGTCGCCAGGTTCTTGGCGATCTCGCCCCAGCCAATGCCGCGGTGGATCTTGACGAAGTAACCGCGCCCATCGACCTCGGTGCGCAGTGTGCGGCGCCCTTCCAGCTCGCGGTAGACCTCACCGCTCAGGCCTTCGACCTCGACGAACGCATCGCGCCCCGCCCACAGGTTCTTGAACGGCTCAGCAAGGAACAGCTTCATCAATAGTGCTCCGCCAGAATCACATCCGCAGCGTGTTGCGGCATGCTGTAAAGGTCTGCCGTGTCGGCAAAGGTCAGGCCATTGCGCGACCACGCGCTGCGTGCGGCATCGTCCTGAAGCATCTGCGATAGGTAGCGATTGAGCTGCGCCTGCTCGAACGGCTCATCCAGCACCCGCCCGCAATCGGCCTCGGCAATATAGTGAGCGTAACCACAGACCGCACTGACCAGGACCGGCAAACCGGCAACCAGCGCTTCGAGCAGCACGGTCCCGGTGTTTTCGTTATAGGCCGGATGAATCAGCAGGTCGGCGCCCAGCAGAAAACGCGGAATATCGCTGCGCCCTTTCATGAAGGTCACCTGATCACCCAGGCCGAGCGCCGAGCTCTGCAGTTGGAATACTTTGGGGTCGTCCTGCCCGATTACAAACAGTCGCGTGCGTTTCTTCAGCCCGGCGGGCAGAGCCGCGAGCGCCTTTAGGCTGCGATCCACGCCCTTGGTCTTGAAACCGGAGCCGATCTGCACCAATAACAGGTCATCGTCGGCAAGGCAGAACTCCTTGCGAAAGCCTGCACGGATCTCAGGTGCATCCGGCGGCGCACGGCGATCCAGGGAAATCCCCGGCGGCAGCAGATGAAAGCGCGACGGCGGGGTGTCGTAATGCTTGATGAACAGCGGCTGCTGCACTTCGGAAATCATCAGCACCTGGGTTTTCGAGTCCTTGGCGAACACTGCGCGCTCGTAGTCGGCAAAGTGGCGATAACGGCCCCACTTGCGATACAGCGGGCTGCGCAGGTTCTGCGCCTTGTCCTCGAAACAGCCGTCGGCGGCGTAATACACATCCAGGCCGGGCATCTTGTTGAAACCGATCAGGCGGTCCACCGGGCGTTTGGCCAGGTCTGCTTCCATCCAGGCGCTGAGCTTTTCGTTGCGCCGATGATTGAAGAACGCCTTGACCGGCGCCACCAGCACCTCGAAACCGGGAGGCACATCGCCTTCCCAGATCAGGGTATAGACGCGGATCTGATGGCCGCGCTGCTGGCACTCCAGCGCGATGCGCATGAAGTCGCGTTGCAGGCCGCCGAACGGAAAGTATTTGTAGAGTACAAAAGCCAGTTGCATCAGCCAGGTTCCTTTGCCAGCAACAGCGCGCCCAATTGGCTCGCTACTCGCTCGGGATTCAAGCGAGTGAAGCACATCGGCCACTCGCGCTTAAGGTCGAACCGGCGCTGATCGTCGGCGCTCGGTTGGTACGTGCATTTCTTTTGCAGGCACGGCGTACAGCCGGGGTAGTCGCTGGCCAGATGCACCTGCGACTTGCCGTAGGCCCCGGTCAGGCCCGGATTGGTCGGGCCGAACAGGGAAATGGTCGGCACATCCAGTGCAGCAGCCAGGTGGCCGATGCCAGTGTCTACCGCGACGCACGCCTGCGCGCTGGCCAGTACCCGCGCAACCCCTGCCAGATTGAGCTTCGGCAGCACGTGCGCACTGCTCAGACCCTCGGCAATACGCTCGGCACGAGCTTTCTCTGCCGGATTGCCCCACGGCAACTGCACTTGCAGACCGCGCGCTGCCATCAATTCGGCCAGTTGCCGCCAGTACAGCTCGGGCCAGTGCTTGGTGTCCCAGGTCGTGCCATGCAGGAACAGCACGAACGGGGCCTGCAAACTGTCATCCAGGGTCGCCAGTGGCTTGAGACCGTAATCGCCCATGCCGGACGGCTGTGGATAACCCAGCGCCTGAGCGAACAGCTGACGCAGCCGCTCGACCGCATGCTGCCCGCGCGCCACTGGAAAAGCGCGATCATAAGAGCGACTGGCAACCGGCTCGCGTGCCGAATCGCGGTCCAGACCGGCCACCGGCGCATCGACATAGCGTGTCAGCCAGGCACTTTTGAACAGGCCCTGCGCATCGATCACCAGATCATAACGCTGTTCGCGCATCTGCTGTTTGAAACGCCGCCATTCCCCGGACCTGAAGGTCTGCCAGAGGTGCTTGCGCCAGCGGCGAATCGCTACCGGGATGACCCTGTCGACCGCCGGATGCCAGGCGGGAATTTCCGCGAAGCCTTCCTCGACCACCCAGTCGAAGCGAATGCCGGGCAGCGCGCGCGCCGCATCGGTCAGCGCGGGCAAGGCATGGATCACATCACCCAGTGAAGACGTCTTGATCAGCAGTACCCGCAAAATCAGGCAACCTCCACCGGCGTGCTACTCAGGCGGCTGAGCGCCTGAATCACGGCGTCCGGCTCAAGCAGACGCATGCAGTTGTAATGGCCGAAACGGCAGGTGCGCTCGAAGCACGGGCTGCACTCGATGCCGAGTCGCACCACCTCGACTGCGTCGGCCAGCGGCGGCGTAAAGCCCGGCGAGGTCGAGCCGTAGACAGCCACCAGCGGACGGTTCAATGCTGCGGCCACGTGCATCAGGCCGGAATCGTTGGACACCACAGCGTCGGCGCACGACAGCAGGTCAATGGCTTCGGCCAGCGAGGTCTCGCCACTGAGGTTGACGGACTCCTCACGCAGGCCGGGAATCAGTTCCTGGCGAATGCTCTCACCGACCGGGTGATCCTTTTTCGAGCCGAACAGCCAGACCTGCCAGCCTTCGCGAATACTCGCGTCAGCGACCTGTGCGTAATGTTCGGCGGGCCAGCGCTTGGACTCGCCGAACTCCGCGCCGGGGCACAGCGCCAGTACCGGGCGATCCAGCGTGAGGCCGAATTTGCTCAGTGCGGCATCGCGCGTGGTCGGGTCGATGCGCAGGCTCGGTTGCGGGTAAGGACGCGGCAACTCGGCGCCCTTGTCGAAGGCCAGGGCCATGAAACGCTCGATCATCAGCGGGTAACGCTGCTTGTCGAGGGTTCGTACGTCGTTGAGCAGGCCGTAGCGAAACTCCCCGCGCCAACCGGTGCGCTTCGGGATACCGGCAAAAAACGGCACCAGCGCCGATTTCAGCGAATTGGGCAGCAGGATAGCCTGATCGTATTGGCCAGCCAGAGATTTGCCGATCCGGCGACGGGTCGCCAGTTCCAGGGCACCGTGCCCCAGCGGAAAACTGAGCGCAGCACGAACCTCCGGCATGCGCTCCAGTATCGGACGGCTCCATTCAGGGGCCAGCACGTCGATTTCGCACTCGGGATGACGCTGTTTCAGACACTGGAACAGCGTTTGTGCCATCACCATGTCACCGACCCAGCTAGGCCCAACGATCAGAATTTTCATGTTCTATCCAAAAACGACCAGAAACGATCAGGGAGGCCGATCAGACTGCGTGACGTTCCCACACAACCTGTCGCCTCCCTGTCATAGCTTTATAGAGTGTTGCAGCGGAATGTGCCGTTGCCGTGAGGCTCAGCTCAACCCCATCTGCGTCCAGATCCGCATCACCTCACGCCGCTGGGCATGAAACTGATCGCCGCTGACCACGCCCGCCTGCTTCTGCAAGGCCTGGCGATGTGCCGCCGAGCGATACGCCTTATAGGCTTCGCGCAGCAGGCCGGCATCCGTATCCGGCAGCAGCCCGGCCTCTTCCAGCCCTTCGAGAATCCGGATGTTGTCGGTGTATTGCAGCAGCGCGGGATGCTCTCTGGACCACGCCAAGGCGGCGTATTGCACCATAAATTCGATATCGACGATACCTCCGGCGTCCTGCTTGAGGTCGAATGGCACCGCCGCCTCGAAGGCATTGGCCGCCCTGCCGGCCGCTGTCGCGCGGGTCCCGAGGTTGTCACGCATCTTGGCGCGCATTTCGCTGACTTCGGCGCGCAGCTTGTCCAGATCGCGTTCGCGCCCCAGCACATCGGCACGGACCTTCTCGAATTGCTCGCCGACATCCCGACTGCCGGTCATGACCCGCGCACGGACCAGTGCCTGATGCTCCCAGGTCCAGGCTTCATTGGCCTGATAACGGGCGAAAGCGCCCAGAGAGCTGACCAAAAGGCCAGACGCCCCCGAAGGCCGCAGGCGCATGTCGACGTCATACAGCTGACCGGAGTTGGTTTGCGTGGTCAGCAAATGGATCACCCGCTGCCCCAGCCGGGTGAAGAACTGCGCAGTGTCGATCGGTTTGGCACCGTCGGTCTCGGCCTCCAGATCGCCATCATGAATGAACACCAGATCCAGATCGGAGCCGTGCCCCAGCTCGATACCGCCGACCTTGCCGTAGCCGACGATCACGAAGCCCGGATCGCACAACGTGCCGTCCGGACGCAAAGGCGTACCGTGGCGGGCCACGCTGTAGCGCCAGGCCAGCGCGAGCACCTGATCGAGAATCGCCTCGGCCAGCCAGGTCAGGTAATCACTGACTTTCATCAACGGCAGGCTGCCGGATATCTCGGACGCCGCGACGCGCAGGCTGTGCGCCAGCTTGAAATGCCGCAGGGCCTCCATCTGTTGCTCGAGATCGTCCTCGGGGATACGAATCAGCCGCTCGCGCAGCTCGGCCGCCAGTTCCGGGGCCAGCGGCGGATTGAACAGGCGCCCCTCGTTAAGCAACTCATCGAGCAGCAACGGGAAACGCGCGATCTGTTCAGCAATCCACGGGCTGGCGGCACACAGGGTCAGCAGCTGTCGCAGCGCGTCGGGGTTTTCCGTGAGCAGCACCAGGTACGCCGAGCGCCGCGCGACGGCCTCTACCAAGGGCAGCACGCGCTCCAATACCAGGTCGGGCTTCTCATGTTCCACCGCCTGAGCCAGCAGACGGGGGATGAATGCGTCCAGCCGCTCACGGCTCAGACGCTGCATCGAACGCAGGTTGGGACTGCTGCGCAGGTTGGCCAGATGTTTCAGCGCCCTCTCGGCATCGACGAAACCGGCCTGCAACAGTTGGCGACCTGCGGCTTCTTCGTCTTGGGACTCTTCCCACAACGGCAGCCATTCGCCTCCCACCACCACTTCGTCATCTTCATCTTGCTCGTCGTCCGGATCAGCATCGGGGTCAGCAATGACCTGACGGAAGTGCCAGGCCACACGGCCACGCCAGTACATCAGCCTTTCGTGAAAGGCAGCCCAGTCAGCGAAGCCCATGATCAGGGCAACGCGCGCCTGATCCTGTTCGTTGTCCGGGAGCATCTGCGTCTGACGGTCGGCGATCGCCTGAATGGCGTGCTCGGTATAACGCAGAAACTCGTAGCCCTCACGCAGCTCTTCGGTCACGGCCGAGGGCAGATAACCCTGCCCCTCGAGGGTTTTCAGCACTTTGAACAGCGGCCGCTGCTGCAGACTCAGGTCGCGGCCGCCATGAATCAGTTGAAAGGCCTGGGCGATGAACTCCACCTCGCGAATGCCGCCGGCACCCAGCTTGATGTTTTCCGCCATGCCCTTGCGCTTCACTTCCTGCTGAATGAGCTGCTTCATGGTGCGCAGCGCTTCGATGGCCGAGAAGTCCAGATAGCGGCGATACACGAACGGACGCAGCATCGCCAGCAATTCGGCACCGGCCGCCTGATCGCCCCCGACCACGCGCGCCTTGATCATCGCGTAACGTTCCCAGTCCCGGCCTTGGTCCTGGTAATACTGCTCCAACGCATTGAAGCTGAGCACCAGTGCCCCGGAAGAACCGTAAGGGCGCAGGCGCATGTCGACCCGGAACACGAAACCGTCGACGGTCACCGGGTCGAGCGCCTTGATCAGCCGCTGGCCCAGGCGAATGAAAAATTCCTGATTGTCCAGCGCACGCTTGGTGCCGACGGTTTCGCCGCCCTCCGGGTAGCCGAAGATCAGGTCAATGTCCGAGGACAGGTTCAGTTCGACCGCGCCAAGCTTGCCCATGCCCAGAATGACCATGTGCTGCGGCTTTCCGGAATGACGACCGGTCGGGGTGCCGAACTGCTGGCAATGCCGGGGGTACAACCATTGGTAAGCCAGATCGATCGACGCATCGGCCATGTCCGACAGGTCACGGCAGGTTTCGATGAGGTTCGCCTGACGGGTCAGGTCGCGCCAGATAATCCGTACTTGCTGGCGTGCGCGCTGTCGACGTAGATTACGCCCCAGTTCATCCTCGCTGGCGGCGCTCGACAGCGCGTCGGCAAGCTGACCGCGCAATTGGCCGGCAGAGAAGCTACGCTCCAGCTCGCCCGAATCGGCCAGCTGCAGAAGCATCTGCGGATCACGGCAGACTTGTTCGGTTACAAAATCACTGGCGGCGCAGACCCGGTCGAAGGCTGCCTGTCGCGCCTCGGGCCAAGCGTTGAAAGAAGCCAGCGCGTCCTCGGACAGGGCAGTCAGCGCAGCCTGAAACATCTGGCGGGCGCGGCTGATCGATGGCAGTAGAATGGCCGGAAATTCGGCCAGTAAAGGTAGGCTCATGGTCTATCCTTGATCGGCGTGCAGACGCCCGTCCGTCGTTACGGCGAGACGCGTCTGCCAGCACCGCTTGTCGAACAAAGGTTATAAATTGCTGGAAAAATCAAATTAGAAGCATAAAAATCCGCTTTTTACCTGCAAGATATTCAATAGCGATCAACAGTAACGTTTTAAGCTACACGACAACAGGAGCGATTGAGTCGCTTCTCTGTAGTTTTACTACTGGGTCCGATACTCGGAGGGCTGAAATCGTCGTCGATTTGTAGTAAAACTACACGCCGCCGGATCCCACCCTCCGGAAATCCAAGAATTTATGTCGTCTGCCCACAAGGCCAGTCGCAAACTCAGGCAACCGATTCTGGAAGCCTTTCCGCCCTGGAGCAAGCCATGCAAGACCTCGATCCCGTCGAAACCCAGGAATGGCTGGACGCCCTGGAATCGGTTCTCGACAAAGAAGGCGAAGACCGCGCTCACTACCTGATGACCCGTTTGGGCGAGCTGGCCACCCGTAGTGGTTCGCAGCTGCCGTACGCCATCACCACGCCATATCGCAACACCATTCCTGTCACCCACGAAGCACGCATGCCTGGCGACCTGTTCATGGAACGCCGCATTCGCTCGCTGGTGCGCTGGAACGCATTGGCCATGGTTGTCAAAACCAACATCGGCGACCCGGATCTGGGCGGCCACATATCCAGCTTCGCCTCCAGCGCCACGCTGTACGACATCGGCTTCAACTATTTCTTCCAGGCCCCGACCGACGAACACGGCGGCGACCTGATCTACTTCCAGGGTCATGCATCGCCAGGCGTTTACGCCCGTGCATTCATGGAAGGCCGCATCACCGAAGAGCAAATGACCAACTTCCGTCAGGAAGTCGACGGCAATGGCCTGTCGTCTTACCCACACCCGTGGCTGATGAAAGATTTCTGGCAGTTCCCGACCGTATCGATGGGCCTTGGCCCGATCCAGGCGATCTACCAGGCGCGCTTCATGAAGTACCTGGAGCACCGCGGTTACATCCCGGAAGGCAAGCAGAAAGTCTGGTGCTTCCTGGGTGACGGCGAGACCGACGAGCCGGAATCCCTGGGCGCCATTGCCCTGGCCGGTCGCGAGAAGCTCGACAACCTGATCTTCGTCGTCAACTGCAACCTGCAGCGCCTCGACGGTCCGGTTCGCGGCAACGCCAAGATCATCCAGGAACTCGAAGGCGTGTTCCGTGGCGCCCAATGGAACGTCACCAAAGTCATCTGGGGCCGTTTCTGGGACCCACTGCTGGCCAAGGACGTCGACGGTATCCTGCAACGTCGTATGGACGAAGTCATCGACGGCGAATACCAGAACTACAAGGCCAAGGACGGCGCGTTCGTCCGCGAGCACTTCTTCAACTCGCCTGAACTCAAGGCCATGGTTGCCGATCTGTCCGACGACGAGATCTGGAAACTCAACCGTGGCGGCCACGACCCGTACAAGGTCTATGCGGCCTATCACGAAGCCGTCAACCACAAGGGTCAACCGACCGTGGTTCTGGCCAAGACCATCAAGGGTTATGGCACCGGCGCCGGCGAAGCGAAAAACACTGCGCACAACACCAAAAAGGTCGATGTCGACAGCCTGCGTCACTTCCGTGACCGTTTCGACATCCCGGTCAAGGACTCCGAACTCGAAGCCCTGCCGTTCTACAAGCCGGAAGAAGGCAGCGCCGAAGCCCGTTACCTGAGCGAGCGTCGTGCTGCGCTGGGTGGTTTCGTACCGCAGCGTCGTGCGCAGAGCTTCAGCCTGCCGACCCCGCCACTCGAAACCCTCAAGGCCATCCTGGATGGCTCGGGCGATCGCGAAATCTCCACCACCATGGCCTTCGTGCGCATCCTGACGCAACTGGTCAAGGACAAGGAAATCGGCCAGCGCATCGTGCCGATCATCCCGGACGAAGCGCGTACCTTCGGTATGGAAGGCATGTTCCGCCAGTTGGGCATCTACTCGTCGGTCGGCCAGCTCTACGAGCCAGTCGATAAAGAACAAGTGATGTTCTATCGCGAAGACAAGAAAGGCCAGATCCTCGAAGAAGGCATCAACGAAGCGGGCGCCATGTCCTCCTTCATCGCTGCCGGCACTTCGTATTCCAGCCACAACCAGCCGATGATTCCGTTCTACATCTTCTACTCGATGTTCGGTTTCCAGCGTATCGGCGACCTGGCCTGGGCCGCTGGCGACAGCCGCACCCGTGGCTTCCTGGTTGGCGGCACCGCCGGCCGTACCACGCTGAACGGTGAAGGCCTGCAGCACGAAGACGGTCACAGCCACATCCTGGCATCGACCATCCCGAACTGCCGCACCTTCGACCCGACTTACGGTTACGAACTGGCAGTGATCATCCAGGACGGCATGCGCCGGATGTTCGAAGAGCAGCAGGACGTTTTCTACTACCTGACCGTGATGAACGAGTCCTACGCCCAGCCAGCCATGCCGGCCGGTGTGGAAGAAGGCATCGTCAAGGGCATGTACCTGCTCGAAGAAGACACCAAGGAAGCGGCGCACCACGTCCAGTTGCTGGGCTCGGGCACCATCCTGCGTGAAGTTCGCGAAGCGGCGAAGATTCTCCGTGACGAGTTCAACATCGGTGCCGACGTGTGGAGCGTCACCAGCTTCAACGAGCTGCGTCGCGACGGTCTGGCTGCAGAGCGCAACAACCGCCTGCACCCTGGCCAGAAGCCGCAGCTGAGCTATGTCGAGGAATGCCTGAACGGTCGCAAAGGTCCGGTCATCGCATCCACGGATTACATGAAGCTGTTCGCTGATCAGATTCGTCAGTGGGTTCCAACCAAGGAATACAAAGTCCTGGGCACCGACGGTTTCGGCCGTAGCGACAGCCGCAAGAAGCTGCGTCACTTCTTTGAAGTCGATCGTCACTTCGTGGTGCTGGCAGCCCTGGAAGCCTTGGCTGATCGTGGCGATATCGAACCTAAAGTCGTGGCTGAAGCCATCGCCAAGTTCGGCATCGATCCTGAAAAACGCAATCCACTGGACTGCTAAGAGTCTGCTTCAAGAGCGCTGATCAGAGCGTAAACAGCCGAGGATGCGGAATTTACTCGACGTAAATGAGCATCCAACGCTGTTTCGTTGTAACTGAACCAGCGTATTCGTGAGTGAACAGGTTCTCCTAAGGAGAGACATAGTGAGTGAGTTAATTCGTGTACCCGACATCGGCAACGGTGAAGGCGAAGTCATTGAATTGATGGTCAAGGTCGGTGATCGCATCGAAGCCGACCAGAGCGTTCTGACGCTTGAGTCGGACAAGGCGAGCATGGAAATCCCTGCGCCCAAGGCTGGCGTCATCAAGACCATGAAGGTCAAGCTGGGCGACCGCCTGAAAGAAGGCGACGAGCTGTTCGAACTGGAAGTGGAAGGCGAAGCGGCTGCGGCCCCGGCGCCTGCTGCCGAACCTGCCGCAGCCCCTGCTGCTGCCGAAAAGCCGGCTGAAGCGGCACCTGCACCTGCGGCCGCCGCAGAGCCTGCTCCGGCAGCCAGCGCCAGCGTTCAGGACATCCACGTGCCGGACATCGGCTCGTCGGGCAAGGCCAAGATCATCGAACTGATGGTCAAGGTTGGTGACAGCATCCAGGCCGATCAGTCGCTGATCACCCTGGAATCCGACAAGGCCAGCATGGAGATCCCGTCTCCGGCAGCAGGCGTTGTCGAGAGCATCGAAGTCAAGCTGGACCAGGAAGTCGGTACCGGCGACCTGATCCTGAAACTGAAAGTCGAAGGCGCCGCGCCTGCCGCAGCTCCGGCCCCTGCCGCCAGCGCACCCGCTGCTGCCCCGGCCAAGGCTGAGGCCGCAGCTCCTGCTCCCAAGGCAGAGGCAGCACCTGCGCCGGCCGCTTCAGCGGCTCCGGCAAAAGACGGTGCCAAGGTTCATGCAGGCCCGGCCGTTCGTCAGTTGGCTCGCGAATTCGGCGTCGAGCTGAGCGCAGTCAGCGCCACCGGCCCGCACGGCCGCGTGCTGAAAGAAGACGTTCAGGCTTACGTCAAAACCATGATGCAGAAGGCCAAGGAAGCTCCAGCAGGCGGCGCAAGCGGCGGCTCGGGCATCCCGCCGATTCCGGAAGTCGATTTCAGCCGTTTCGGCGAGATCGAAGAAGTACCGATGACGCGCCTGATGCAACTCGGCGCTTCCGGTCTGCACCGCAGCTGGCTGAACATTCCTCACGTCACGCAATTCGACCAGGCCGACATTACCGACCTGGAAGCTTTCCGTGTCGCGCAGAAAGGCGCTGCCGAGAAGGCTGGCGTCAAGCTGACCGTTCTGCCGCTGCTGCTCAAATCCTGCGCCCACCTGCTCAAGGAGCTGCCGGACTTCAACGCGTCGCTGGCACCTAGCGGCAAGGCAGTGATTCGCAAGAAGTACGTGCACATCGGCTTTGCCGTGGACACCCCGGACGGCCTGCTGGTCCCGGTCATCCGCGACGTCGACCAGAAGAGCCTGTTGCAACTGGCCGCCGAAGCCGCCGCACTGGCCGAAAAGGCGCGCAACAAGAAACTGACTGCGAACGACATGCAGGGCGCGTGCTTCACCATCTCCAGCCTCGGCCACATTGGCGGCACCGGCTTCACGCCGATCGTCAACGCGCCGGAAGTGGCGATCCTCGGTGTGTCCAAGGCAACCATCCAGCCCGTCTGGGACGGTAAAGCCTTCCAGCCGAAACTGATGCTGCCGCTGTCGCTGTCCTACGATCACCGCGTGATCAACGGCGCAGCTGCTGCCCGCTTCACCAAGCGCTTGAGCGAATTGCTGGCGGATATCCGCACAATCCTGCTGTAAGCCCTGCAGGCCCGTCCCCGGACGGGCCTTGCTGTACACCTTTGCGAGCTGCCACGCTCGAACCTCAACCCCGCCCTCCAGCGGGGATTTTTTTGTCTGGCTATCGCGCCCATGCTCCGCGCTCATTGCTGGATCCTGTGGGAGTGACCGGGGCGGCGATCCGCATTGCTCACGAAGACCATGGTCCAGACGCCCCATCTTCTGGGACTGTAAGGGCCCCTTCGCGAGCAAGCTCGTTCCCACGCCCTTTATCGCGGTGCCAGGTCTGACTGGCGGGTGATACACTACGCGACATTTTTGTTTTGCAGGTTCACCGTCGTGACTAACACCGCTTTCAATTCTCTGCCTCTGTCCGCTGCCATGCTGGCTAACCTGGAGTCGCTTGGTTATGCCGAAATGACACCGATTCAGGCGCAGAGCCTGCCGGTGATCCTCAAGGGCATGGACCTGATCGCGCAAGCCAAGACCGGCAGCGGCAAGACCGCTGCGTTCGGCATCGGCCTGCTCAACCCGATCAACCCGCGTTTCTTCGGTTGCCAGGCACTGGTCATGTGCCCGACTCGCGAACTGGCGGATCAGGTGGCCAAGGAAATCCGCCGCCTGGCGCGCTCCGAGGACAACATCAAGGTCCTGACCCTGTGTGGCGGCGTTTCGTTCGGCCCGCAGATCGGCTCGCTGGAGCATGGCGCGCACATCATCGTCGGTACTCCGGGTCGCATACAGCAGCACTTGCGCAAGGGCTCGCTGGTCCTGGACGGCCTGAACACGCTGATTCTCGATGAAGCCGACCGCATGCTGGACATGGGTTTCTACGACGCCATCGCCGACATCATCGAGCAGACCCCGCAGCGCCGCCAGACCCTGCTGTTCTCCGCGACCTATCCGGTCGGCATCAAGCAGTTGTCCTCGAAATTCATGCGTGATCCACAGACCGTAAAAGTCGAGGCACTGCACGCCGACAGCCAGATCGAGCAGATTTTCTACGAGATCTCCCCGGAGCAGCGCCTGGAAGCCGTGGTCAAGGTACTCGGCCATTTCCGGCCGACGTCCTGTGTGGCGTTCTGTTTCACCAAGCAGCAGGTGCAGGAAGTGGTCGATCACCTGACCGCCAAGGGCATGTCTGCCGTCGGCCTGCATGGCGATCTGGAACAGCGTGACCGTGATCAAGTGCTGGCGATGTTCGCCAACCGGAGCACTTCGGTACTGGTCGCCACTGATGTGGCCGCGCGCGGTCTGGATATCGACGCGCTGGACATGGTGATCAACGTCGAGCTGGCGCGTGATTCGGAAATCCACATCCACCGTGTCGGCCGTACCGGTCGTGCAGGCGAGAAAGGCATCGCGGTCAGCCTGGTGGCCCCGTCGGAAAGCCAGCGCGCCCGTGCCATCGAAGAGTTGCAGAAAGCGCCGTTGAACTGGCAGCAATACGACAGACTGAGCATCAAGGAAGGCGGCAAACTGCTGCCCGCCATGACCACGCTGTGCATCGGCTCGGGCCGCAAGGACAAGCTGCGTCCAGGCGACATCCTCGGCGCATTGACCGGCGAGGCAGGCATTCCCGGCACTCAGGTCGGCAAGATCGCGATTTTCGACTTCCAGGCCTACGTTGCCGTCGAGCGCAGCATGGCCAAACAGGCCCTGGAACGTTTGAACAATGGCAAGATCAAGGGCAAGTCGCTGCGCGTGCGGATTTTGTAAAGTTTATCGTTGACCCTGATAGTCCCTACACGCCGCGCCGAGCGTCATATACAGGCCCCGAAGGTCCTGAAAACGCGGTTTTCAGGCTTCTGCCCGCAGGGCGTAGGAGCGAACTTGTTCGCGAAGACGGTAGTTCAGACGATAAATCTTCGGAGAATATACCGGCCCTTTCGCGAACACGTTCGCTCCCACGGCCTTCGGCCAGAAAAAAAAAGGCTTGTGCATAGCTTGGTGCGGAGCATGGGAACGATCGTGACCTGAAGATCGAGGAACCACGCTGTGCCCGTTACTGACGTTGTAATCATTGGCGCCGGCGCTGCCGGTCTGATGTGTGCGTTCACCGCTGCCGCTCGCGGGCGCAAGGTGATGTTGATCGACCACGCCAACAAACCCGGCAAGAAGATCCTGATGTCCGGTGGCGGGCGGTGCAACTTCACCAATATGTACACCGAGCCGGCCAACTTCCTGTCGCAGAACCCGCATTTCTGCAAATCGGCCCTGGCCCGCTACACCCAATGGGATTTCATCGCGATGGTCGCCAAACATGGCGTGCCTTATCACGAGAAAAAGCTCGGCCAACTGTTTTGCGACAACAAGTCCAGCGACATTCTGGAAATGCTTCTGGAAGAGTGCCGCCAGGCTGGTGTCAGCCTGCACATGGACACCTCCGTGCAGCAGATCGAAAAGACCGACGCCGGCTACAGCCTGCAGACCACGCTGGGCACCCTGAACTGCCAGTCGCTGGTGATTGCCACGGGCGGGCTGTCTATTCCGACGCTGGGCGCCACCGGCTTTGGCTATCAGGTCGGCAAGCAGTTCGGCCACACGCTGCTGCCGACCCGCGCCGGGCTGGTGCCGTTCACCATCACCGATCAGCTCAAGGAGCTGTGCACCGAGCTGTCAGGCACCTCGGTGGATTGTCTGGTGAGCTGCAACGACACCAGCTTCCGCGAAAACATCCTGTTCACCCACCGCGGCCTCAGTGGCCCGGCGATCCTGCAGATCTCCTCGTTCTGGCAGCCCGGTGACACCGTGGAGATCAACCTGCTGCCCGATCATGACGTGCCCGCCTGGCTCAACCAGCAGCAGGCCGAGCGCCCCAACAGTGAACTGAAAACCTTGCTGGGCGAGATTTTCACCAAGAAGATGGCCAACCTGATCGCCGAACACTGGTTCGTTTCCAAACCGATGAAGCAGTACACCCACGCCGAACTGGCCGAGATCGCCGAAAAGCTGGTGAGCTGGCAGGTGGTCCCGGCGGGCACCGAGGGTTATCGCACGGCCGAAGTGACGCTGGGCGGTATCGACACCCGTGAAGTGTCGTCCAAGACCATGGAATCGCTGAAATCCCCCGGCCTTTATTTCGTGGGCGAAGTGCTGGACGTGAGCGGTCATCTGGGCGGCTTCAACTTTCAGTGGGCGTGGGCGTCAGCCTATGCTGCCGCACATTACGTGTGACGCAGTCGCTGATACGCAACATCACCACACTACAAACCGGTATAAATTTTGCGAGGCGGATGTACAGCCAGTCATTTGGTCTGTACATATCCTCCTGCACGATCGATCAATTGCGAACAGGGCCGTCAAGCTAACCCATGGCATCGAAATCTCTCCGTCATACATTCCGTCGATTGTGGGCGCTGGATAAATTCAGCTATAGCGTTCGAGTCTTTATCGCACTGACCGGCAGCATGGCGCTGTGCTGGTATCAAAACGAAATGGCGTTACTGATCCCGCTGTTTCTGGGGATTATCGCCTGCGCCCTGGCCGAGACCGACGACAGCTGGCAGGGCCGACTCAACGCACTGGCCGTGACACTGGTGTGTTTCAGCATCGCCGCCCTTGCCGTCGAATTGCTCTTCCCCTACCCCATCCTGTTTGTCTGTTCACTGGCGCTGGCCAGCTTCTGCCTGACCATGCTGGGCGCGCTGGGTGAACGCTATGGCGCGATTGCCTACGGCACGTTGATCCTTTCGGTCTACACCATGATCGGCGTCGATCAGCGTGGCGGTGAAGTGCTGGACTTCTGGCATGAACCGATGCTGCTGGTGGCGGGCGCAGCCTGGTACGGCCTGCTGTCGGTGCTGTGGCAGATGCTGTTTTCCAACCAGCCGGTGCAACAGGCGCTGGCGCGACTGTTTCGCGAGCTGGGCCAGTACCTGAAACTCAAGTCGACCCTGTTTGAACCGATTCGCACACTCAACGTGGAGGCCCGTCGCCTGGAACTGGCGCAGCAGAACGGCAAAGTGGTCGCCGCGCTGAACTCCACCAAGGAAATCATCCTGCACCGCGTCGGCAGCGGCCGCCCCGGCTCCAAAGTCAGCCGCTACCTGAAGCTGTACTTCATCGCCCAGGACATCCACGAGCGCGCCAGCTCGTCGCATTACCCCTACAACTCACTGGCCGATGCGTTTTTCCACAGCGACGTGCTGTTCCGCTGCCAGCGCCTGCTGCGTCAACAGGGCGTTGCCTGCCAGGCGCTGTCGGAATCCATCCAGCTGCGGCAGCCGTTCGTGTATGACCCAAGCTTCGCCGAAGCTATGGAAGACCTGCACGCGTCGCTTGAGCACCTGCGCATCCAGAGCAACCCTGCGTGGCGCGGCCTGCTGCGTTCGCTGCGCGCGCTGGCCGCCAACCTTGGCACTCTGGATCGTCTGATCAGCGACGCCAGCAACCCGGACGCCGTGGCCGATGCCACCGACAGCAGCCTGCTGGACCGCTCGCCGCGCAACCTCAAGGATGTCTGGACACGCCTGCGCCTGCAGATGACCCCGACTTCGCTGCTGTTTCGTCACGCGCTACGCCTGCCGCTGGCATTGACCATCGGTTACGCGATGGTGCACCTGATTCACCCGTCACAGGGCTACTGGATCATCCTGACCACGGTGTTCGTCTGCCAGCCCAGCTACGGCGCTACCCGGCTCAAGCTCGGCCAGCGGATCATCGGCACCGCGATTGGCCTGACGGTCGGCTGGGTGCTGTTCGATCTGGTCACCAGCCCGATTCTGCAATCGATGTGCGCCGTGCTGGCCGGGGTGGTGTTCTTCGTCAATCGGACCACGCGCTACACCCTGTCGACTGCCGCCATCACGGTGATGGTGCTGTTCTGCTTCAACCAGGTCGGCGACGGTTACGGCCTGTTCCTGCCGCGGCTGTTCGATACGTTGCTGGGCAGCCTTATTGCTGGCCTGGCAGTGTTCCTGTTTCTGCCGGACTGGCAGGGGCGGCGCCTGAACAAGGTGCTGGCCAACACCCTGACCTGCAACAGCATCTACCTGCGGCAGATCATGCAACAGTACGCCAAGGGCAAGAGTGACGATCTGGCCTACCGACTGGCGCGGCGCAATGCCCACAACGCCGATGCCGCGCTGTCGACCACGCTGGCCAACATGCTCATGGAGCCCGGTCACTTCCGCAAAGAGGCCGACGTGGGCTTTCGCTTTCTGGTGCTGTCGCACACGCTGCTCAGCTACCTTTCAGGCCTCGGCGCGCATCGTGATACGCAATTGCCGAGTGATGTGCGCGAACACCTGATCGATAACGTCGGCGCCACGCTGGCCGCCAGCATCGACGAGATCGCTGCAGGGCTGGCCGAGAAAAAGCCGGTTGCGGTGCAGAGCGATGTCGAGGAAGGGTTAGCCGCGCAACTGGAGCAACTGCCCGAAGACATGGACGAAAGTCAGCGACTGGTGCAAGCCCAACTGGCGCTGATCTGCCGCCAGCTGGCCCCGCTGCGCACCCTCGCCGCGCACTTGATCAAAGCTCCGGAGGCTACTGCAACCCATGCAGTCTGAGCAGTTCATCATAGGTGCCATCCGCTTTCATGGCGGTAATTTCGCGATCGAAGTCGGCGACGATCTTGTCGTGGTGGGGATTTTTCAGGCTGACCAGAATATGCAGGCTGTTCTCGCTCAGCGAGCCCGGTAGAAACTCAACCCGGTCACGAACCTCGTCCGGTTCCATCGCCAGGTTGTAACGGGCGACGTATTCGTCTTCCAGGGTCAGGTCGACACGCTCGGCAGCAAGCATGCGTATGGCGGTGGAGAAGTTTTGCACAGGGACTTTCTGCAACTGGGTGTCGCTGTCAAAAGCAGGGGTATAAGCGTAGCCGCGCACCACAGCGATGACGTACTTGTGCAATTGCTCATGGGTCAGGGCACCAATCGGCGATTCCTTGCGCTTGATGAAGCGCACCCGATTGAGCAGGTATTGCGCAGAAAACTGGCCAACTTTCGTACGCTCCTCGCTGAACCAGGCATTGATCAGCACATCGTGACGCCCTTCACTCAAGCCCAACATCGCTCGCGCCCATGGCACTTGCTCGTACAGCGTGATGTATCCAGCACGGCGCAGCGCCGTATTGACGATATCGGTCGCCAGCCCGCCGTTGAGCAGCAGCGCGTCGGTAAAGGGAGGCCAGGGGTCGGCGACAAGACGCAGCTTTTCAGCTGCGTTGGCCTGAGCCATCAGCAGAACGACCAGCAACCCCACCGCTCGAAGCGACTGCGACATGCTCAGGTTCCTGAAAGGGGCGGCATACCCAATTTAATCCTATCGGCAGGGAAACGCTCGCGCGTTAAGGCGCCTGCCGTTTTTAATTGAAGACCTCAAGCAGGCAGTAGACAAGCCGGGCAAGCAACATGATCAACCGGCGCCCCCTTCAGAACGTTGACGGCGTTTATTGGGAATGTCGCCGGATACGTTTAGACTTCGCTTCTGGTTTCCCTGCGAGTCTGCGACATGTCTATCAAATGGATCTGCAAACATCACACCGAGCTAAGCATCGAGCAACTCTATGCCGTGCTGCAACTGCGTGCCGAAGTGTTTGTGGTCGAGCAGCAATGCGTGTATCTGGACGTCGACGGACAGGACCTGACGGGCGATACCTGCCATCTGATGGCCTGGCAGGAAGACAAGCTGGTCGCCTACCTGCGTTTGCTCGACCCCATCCAGCAAGGCGGCGACGTGACCATCGGCCGGGTGGTGACAGCGCCTTCGATTCGCAGCAGGGGCATCGGCCATGAGCTGATGGAGCAGGCCCTGGAAAACGCCGAACGCAAATGGCCCGACCAGCCCATCTATCTATCGGCCCAGGCGCATCTGCAAGGCTATTACAGCCGCTACGGCTTCAATCCGGTGGGCGAGGTCTACCTGGAAGACGACATTCCGCATATCGGCATGCGTCGCGATCTGGACTGAAAACCGCTCAGGGATACTCCAGCACGGCCTTGATGCGTGGCAGATTGTCGGCAATCCAGCCCTTGTCAACGGCGCCCCAGTCACGGATCCGGTAGCTGCCGGCGTGATTGCGGCCGCCTTCGAGCTGTTCGAAGTCACACACAATATCCAGATCGGCGAGCGCACTGATGGTGTCCTGCGCGGTACGACGCGGCATGCCGGTTGCCGCCATCAGCTCCGGAACGCTGCTGGCGATCTGAGAATCGATCAGGTAAGCCACGTACAGGCGGCGATAGAAACTGCTTTTGGTCTTGCTGACCTGCATCTTCGAATCCTTTTTCAGTGCCTGGCTCAGCATGGCGCTCGTGCGGCCTGCAGATCACGGTACGTCAGGTACACGCGCAAATCGAACTCCAGTTGGTGATAACCGGGCAACATGTACTCGCACAACTGGTAGAACGCCTTGTTGTGATCCGACTCACGAAAATGTGCAAGCTCGTGCACAACGATCATTTTCAGAAATTCCGGCGGTGCTTCTTTGAACAGCGCGGCCACACGAATTTCGTTACTGGCCTTGAGCTTGCCGCCCTGCACTCTGGATATCTTGGTATGCAGGCCCAGCGCGCGATGGGTCAGGTCCAGGCGATTGTCGAAAAGCACCTTCTTGATGGCTGGCGCGTTGCGCAGGTGATCCTGCTTGAGCGCCAGCGCATAGGCGTAAAGGGCCTTGTCGCTCTGGACCTGATGCCGCGCGGGGTAGCGCTGCTGTAGATAATCTGCCAGGCGATCCTCGGCAATCAGCTGCTGCACTTGATCCTGCAGGGCCTGCGGATAGGCCTGCAGGTATTTGAGCGGAGCATGGCTGGATGCAGTCATAGGGCCTTTGCGTGAGATCGAAAAACGCCATTCTACAACAATCCGCTCTGCCTCAAGCCCGCCACGTCAAAGTGCCCGGGAAAGCGCAACGCGTCCTCCGGCACCATCGGATGAGCGATCAGAAAGCCCTGTATGACCTGACAGCCGTTGTCGGCCAGCCACTGATACTGCTCGGCTGTCTCGACGCCTTCGGCAATGACCAGCATGTCGAGGTTGCGGCTCAGGTCGATGATACTGCTGGCCATCGCCGCCTCGCGCTTTGACCCGACGATGTTGGCCACAAAACGCCTGTCCAGCTTCAAGGTGTCGAGTTGCAGATTGCGCAGGTGCGACAACGAGCATTCGCCCGTACCAAAGTCGTCGAGCGCAATGCGCACACCGACCTCATGCAGCAACTTCAGCTGTTTGTGGCTGTGTGTCAGGTTGTTGACCAACGCGGTTTCAGTGATTTCCACTTCTATTTGCCCAGGTTTCAGCTCGAAGCGATCCATGGCGCGTTTTAATTCCGAAGCCAGATTGGGCAGACAGAATTGCGTGGGACTGACGCAGACACTCAGCACCATGTCGGGCGCGAAGATGTGGCTCCATGCCTGACGCTGCTCGGCGCCCTGATCAAAGATCCAGCTGCCGAGCCGATTGATTAGCCTGGTCTCTTCCAGCAGCGGAATGAACAGCGCAGGCGGGACCTCTCCGACCGCAGGATGCTGCCAGCGCAGCAAGGCCTCGAAACCACGCAAGCGACCATCCGCCACGTGAATCTGGGGCTGGTACACCACTGAAAAATCCCGACCGTCGATGGCCGTACGCACGCTTTCCTCAAGCATCAGGCGCGAGCGGGCGCGCCCGTTCATGTTCTGATCATAGAATCGATATTGCTGCCGCCCGGCACGCTTGGCTTCGTACATGGCGATATCTGCCGCGCGCAGAAGACCGTCCAGATTCGAGCCGCAGTCCGGAAAGGTTGCAATACCGACGCTGGCACCCAGCGTGATCTCGACGCCGTCGACCTGGCGCCTTCCGGATACCCGCTCAATGAGCTTTTCGGCGATCTTGGCCGCCTGTTCGGGGTAATCCAGCCCGTCGATCACGACAGTGAATTCATCGCCGCCGATGCGTGCCAGCACATCATAGGGGCGCATGCTGTCCTTGAACTGCTCGGCGACCCAGAGCAATACCTGATCACCCGCTTCATGGCCCAGTGAGTCGTTGATTTGCTTGAAGCCATCCAGATCCATGAACAGCACGACCAGGTATTTATCGGCACGCTCGTTGCGCAATAGCATGCTTTCAACGGCCTGATAAAGCCCTCGGCGATTGAGCAGGCCAGTCAATGCATCGGTGACAGCCTGCTTTTCAAGCTGCTGATAAAGATCACGGACCACCGACATATCGAGAACCGTCAGCACCATTGCCTTCTGTTCGGCAGGCAGCGCCGCGCAGGACAACGCTACGGGCAGTTGCGTGCCTTGCGCCGTACGCAGAATGGCGTCGTGCACGCGATAGGTGTCGGACTTGCGATAGTGCTGGTAAAAACCCGAGTCCAGCCAGTGCCCCACCTTCGGTTCGATGATGTAGTCCAGCACCTGGGTGCCGCGTAGGTGATCGACTGAAGTGTTCAATAACTGACAGATAGCCGGATTGGCAAAGCTGATGGTGCCCGCTTCGTCAACGACCAGAATGCCTTCGGCGACATTGGCCAGCACCGATGCGTTGAACGCACGGGCCGACTCCAGCTCCAGCGACAGCTGTTGCAGCGCACGGCGGTTGCGTTGCTGCTCGAGCAGGGTCTGCACCTTGGGCTTGAGCACATTCGGGTCGAAAGGTTTGAACAGATAGTCCGTCGCACCATTCGCATAGCCCTTTTGCACCGCATCCTGGGTCTGCTCATTGGCGGTGAGAAAGATAATCGGCGTAAGACGGGTGCGCTGACTGCCGCGCATCAGTCGCGCGACCTCGAAGCCGTCCATGCCCGGCATCTGCACATCCAGCAAAACCAGGTCGACTTCCTGCTCGAGCAGTACGGTCAATGCTTCTATTCCGGAACTTGCAGTCACAATGTGCCAGTCCGTTCTTTGCAGAACAGCACACATCGTCACCAGATTTTCCGGGTAATCGTCTACAACAAGTAAAACTGAAGAGCCATCATCTGGCTGGTTTGGCACGCGTTCCATGCTGCTTCTCTTTGTGGGCATGACGCCTGAGACTCAGGACGACCGTCATACTTTGGAATAACTCTAGCCTCGTCTCGCCAAAAGCAGAAGCAAGGCGCCTCTTCCCTACTGTCAAAGTTCGATCTAGCCGACTAACGGTCATTCTCTACACCCCTTGCAGGCTCTGCCCTGCAGAAGAAGTGACAGCACTTTGACGCCATCCGTTCGACATTTTTTTATTAACAAATTGTCCTACAAGTCGTATAAAAGTCGGCTGAAGCCTCGCGCCAGAGGCTTTTTCTATGAGCGATACAAAGACATTTAGGGACGGAGACAAAAATGGTAGATCTTGGATCGTGGAATCTCAGCATCCCGGTGGGGTCACCCCCCAAGACCATCGAAACCGCTCAGTTAGTAAAAGGCTACGACGGTAAATATTTCAAATCCAAAACCGACGCCATTGTGTTCTGGTCGCCCGTCACCGGCAGTAAAACCGAGAACGCAAAATATTCCCGTAGCGAACTTCGGGAAACATGGGCAGACGGCTCTCTGCATAATTGGGTCTATCCGGACGCCGACAACTATCTGAACGCCAAACTGGAAGTCGACCAGGTGCCGTCCAGCGGCAAGATTGTCATCGGACAAATACATGCATACGAAAGCACAGAGCCGCTCCTGAAAGTCGAGTTCCAATACAAGGAAGACACCAAGACCGGCGACATCGTTGCAAAAGTCCGCAACCGCTATGACGACGACGAAAGCAAGGTTTACACCATCGTAGAAGGTGTGAAGCTGAATGAGACATTCAGTTACGTGATCAACCTGAGCAAGGGCGGAAAACTGTCCGTCAGCGCCAAGGATAAGGACTGGAGCACGCGCATCAGCGAGACCTGGCGGGACAAGCCTCTGTACTTCAAGGCGGGGGTGTATACCCAGGACAATACCGGGTACACCTCGGAGGGCGGCAAGGCGACGTTCTACAACCTCGACATCGATCACAACCAGAGCTGATCGGCACGCTGTTCACAGCCCGCATACAAAACGGCCCGCGCTTCACGAAGAAGAACGGGCCGTTTGTGTTTCAGTCAGACCTGTCAGCGGTTAGCTTTGAAATCCTGTTCGGCTGCCAGGAAACGGGTCTGCATGGACGCAGAAGCGGGCTTGCCGATCAGGCTGAACACCACGATAGCGATGCTGGCCAGGATGAACCCGGGGATGATTTCATACAGCCCCATCGTACTGAACTGTTTCCAGAGCACCACAGTGGCCGCCCCCACAATCACCCCGGCCAGTGCGCCGTTACGGGTCATGCCCTTCCACAGTACCGAAATCAGCACCACAGGGCCGAAAGCTGCGCCGAAACCGGCCCAGGCGTAACTCACCAGACCCAGCACGCGGTTTTCAGGATTGGCCGCCAGCAGAATGGCAATGATCGCGATCAGCAGTACCATTGCCCGACCTACCCAGACCAGTTCGACCTGCGAAGCGTCTTTGCGCAAATAAGCCTTGTAGAAGTCCTCGGTCAACGCACTGGAGCACACCAGCAACTGGCAGCTCAGCGTACTCATCACCGCAGCCAGGATGGCCGACAGCAGCACGCCCGCAACCCAAGGGTTGAACAGCAGCTTGGCCAGCTCGATGAACACCCGCTCCGGGTTTTCAGTCACCGGCCCGGCAACATCCGGGTGCGCCGAGAAATAGGCGATGCCGAAGAAACCCACCGCCACGGTGCCGCCCAGGCACAGGATCATCCAGGCCATCGAGATGCGTCGGGCGCTGGCAATCGACTTGACCGAATCGGCCGCCATGAAACGCGCCAGGATGTGCGGCTGGCCGAAATAACCCAGGCCCCAGCCGAGCAGGGAAATGATGCCGATGAAAGTCGTGTTCTTGAACATGTCGAAGCTGGTCGGATCTTTCGCTTCAATTGCCAGAAAGGTGGTATCGACACCGCCCGTTGCCAGCAGAACGATGATCGGCGTAAGGATCAGCGCGAAGATCATCAGCGTGGCCTGCACGGTGTCTGTCCAGCTCACTGCCAGAAAACCACCGACGAAAGTGTAGGCGATGGTCGCCGCAGCACCGGCCCACAGGGCGGTTTCATAGGACATGCCGAAGGTACTTTCAAACAGACGCGCACCCGCAACGATGCCCGATGCGCAATAGATGGTAAAGAACACCAGAATCACGATGGCCGAGATGATGCGCAGCAGGCCACTGTTGTCTTCGAAACGGCTGCTGAAGTAATCCGGCAGGGTCAGTGCGTCGCCGTTGTGCTCTGTCTGCACGCGCAGACGGCCGGCCACGAACAGCCAGTTCAGGTAGGCGCCGATGATCAGGCCAATGGCGATCCAGCTTTCCGACAGGCCGGACATATAGATGGCACCGGGCAAGCCCATCAACAGCCAGCCGCTCATGTCAGAGGCACCTGCTGAAAGAGCGGTGACCACGCTGCCAAGACTGCGTCCGCCGAGGATGTAATCCGAAAGGTTGTTGGTAGAGCGATAGGCCATCAGGCCGATCAATACCATTGCCGCTATATAGATCACGAACGTGATCAAGGTAGGGTTGCTGACACTCATGAGTTCTGCCTTGGCATTATTTTTATGTTGGCACCCGATGCCAAAGGGAATAGCGACCGAAATTCGGCACATCCCTGCTTTTGCACCCGACACCGCGTTGACTGATCGCTCCGCAAGGATTGGCAATCAATGACTGGCGGTTGCACCGCGGGAACGAATCCTATTAAACAAAGCAAACAAGGTGCAACCCATTTCATCATGCAAGTTACACCTGTTACAAAAAACCCGGCGCAGGTGCATTTACGCGCCATCTTAGGGCGTTTTCCGCGCAATCTACAAAAAATCACGCACCAGCATTGAGCGTCGCGCTGGTTTTATGGGGCACTCGCCGGAAACGTCACAAAATATTCTGAAAATATGGTTGCACCCGGTTGCACCTCACCCCGTCCCGAGGCTAATCTGCGCCAAAGCCGATGCCACCTTCGCGTGCCTATAAAGCCTATAAAGAGGACAACACATGGCCACCACCACTCTTGGCGTCAAACTTGACGACCCGACCCGCGAGCGATTGAAAGCCGCAACCCACTCTATCGACCGTACACCGCACTGGTTGATCAAGCAGGCGATCTTCAATTACCTGGAAAAGCTCGAGAGTGGTGCAACCCTGTTGGAGCTCGACGGTGCTGCCGGCAAGGAAAACGAAGACCGCGGCGAGCTGGCAGAAGACGCGGGACTGCAATGCTTTCTGGATTTTGCCGAGAGCATTCAACCGCAGTCCGTATTACGTGCAGCCATCACTTCCGCCTACCGCCGCCCCGAGCAGGAAGTGGTGCCGATGCTGCTCGAACAGGCCCGCCTGAGCGCGCCTGTTGCCGAAGCAACCAACAAGATGGCCGCGTCGATTGCAGAGAAACTGCGTAACCAGAAAAGCGCGGGCGGTCGCGCAGGCATCGTTCAAGGCCTGTTGCAGGAGTTTTCGCTGTCCTCTCAGGAGGGCGTTGCGCTGATGTGTCTGGCCGAAGCGCTGCTGCGTATTCCGGACAAGGGCACCCGCGATGCCTTGATTCGCGACAAGATCAGCAACGGCAACTGGCAGCCGCACCTGGGCAACAGCCCGTCGCTGTTCGTCAACGCCGCCACCTGGGGCCTGCTGCTTACCGGCAGGCTGGTTGCCACTCACAATGAGGCGGGCCTTACGTCCTCGTTGAGCCGCATTATCGGCAAAAGCGGCGAACCGATGATCCGCAAGGGCGTCGACATGGCCATGCGCCTGATGGGCGAGCAATTCGTCACGGGCGAAACCATCGGTGAAGCCCTGGCCAACGCCAGCCGCTTCGAAGCCAAAGGCTTCCGCTATTCCTACGACATGCTGGGTGAAGCGGCGCTGACCGAACATGACGCGCAGAAGTACCTCGCGTCCTACGAGCAGGCTATCCACTCCATCGGCAAGGCCTCCCACGGTCGCGGCATCTACGAAGGCCCGGGGATTTCCATCAAGCTGTCGGCACTGCATCCACGCTACAGCCGTGCCCAGTACGAGCGGGTGATGGATGAGCTGTACCCGCGCCTGCTGTCGCTGACCCTGCTGGCCAAGCAATACGACATCGGTCTGAACATCGACGCCGAAGAAGCCGATCGCCTGGAGCTGTCGCTGGATCTGCTCGAGCGCCTGTGTTTCGAACCACAGCTCACCGGCTGGAACGGCATCGGATTCGTCATTCAGGCGTATCAGAAGCGCTGCCCTTATGTGATCGATTACGTGATCGACCTGGCACGCCGCAGTCGCCATCGTCTGATGATCCGCCTGGTCAAGGGCGCGTACTGGGACAGCGAGATCAAGCGCGCCCAGGTCGAAGGCCTGGAAGGCTATCCGGTGTACACGCGCAAGGTGTACACCGACGTGTCCTACATTGCCTGCGCCCGCAAGTTGCTCGCGGCACCGGAAGTCATCTACCCACAATTCGCCACGCACAACGCCCATACCTTGGCGGCGATCTACCAGATTGCCGGTCAGAATCATTACCCCGGTCAGTACGAGTTCCAGTGTCTGCATGGCATGGGCGAGCCGTTGTACGAGCAGGTCGTGGGCAAAGTCGCCGACGGCAAACTGAATCGCCCTTGCCGCGTGTACGCCCCGGTCGGCACTCATGAAACACTGCTGGCCTATCTGGTGCGTCGCCTGCTGGAAAACGGCGCGAACACGTCGTTCGTCAACCGGATTGCCGACCACTCGATCTCCATTCAGGAACTGGTGGCCGATCCAGTCAGCCAGATCGAACGCATGGCGACCCAGGAAGGCGGTTTCGGCCTGCCGCACCCGCGCATTCCGCTGCCGCGTGATCTGTACGGAACCGAACGCGCCAACTCCAGCGGCATCGACATGGCCAACGAGCATCGTCTGGCTTCGCTGTCTTCGGCCCTGCTGGCTACCGCGCACAACGACTGGAAAGCCGCCCCGATGCTGGGCTGCCCGGCCAGCGCTGGCACGCTGAGTGCTGCGCTGAACCCATCGGATCTGCGCGACGTGGTCGGTCATGTGCAGGAAGCGTCCCTGCCAGATGTCGATAACGCCATCCAGTGCGCCTTGAGCGCCGGTCCGATCTGGCAGGCCACTCCGCCTGGCGAGCGCGCTGCGATTCTGGAGCGTGCCGCTGACTTGATGGAGGCTGAAATCCAGCCGCTGATGGGCCTGCTGGTCCGTGAAGCGGGCAAGACCTTCGCCAACGCCATCGCAGAAGTGCGCGAAGCCGTGGACTTCCTGCGTTACTACGCCGTGCAGGCGCGCAACGACTTCACCAACGACGGCCATCGTCCGCTGGGTCCGGTGGTCTGCATCAGTCCGTGGAACTTCCCGCTGGCGATTTTCAGTGGTCAGGTGGCTGCTGCGCTGGCTGCGGGTAACCCGGTGCTGGCCAAACCTGCCGAGCAGACACCACTGATCGCTGCACAGGCCGTGCGCCTGCTGCTTGAAGCGGGCATTCCGGAAGGCGTGGTGCAATTGCTGCCCGGTCGCGGCGAAACCGTGGGTGCCGGTCTGGTCGGCGACGAGCGTGTCAAAGGCGTCATGTTTACCGGCTCCACCGAAGTCGCCCGGCTGCTGCAGCGCAATGTGGCAGGTCGCCTCGACTCTCAGGGTCGCCCCATTCCGCTGATCGCCGAAACCGGTGGCCAGAACGCGATGATTGTCGACTCTTCGGCGCTGACCGAACAGGTGGTGATCGACGTGGTGTCTTCGGCGTTCGACAGCGCCGGTCAACGCTGCTCGGCACTGCGCGTGCTGTGCCTGCAGGAAGATTCTGCTGACCGCGTCATCGAAATGCTCAAGGGCGCGATGGCCGAGAACCGCCTCGGCAATCCGGAGCGCCTGTCCGTGGACATCGGCCCGGTGATCGACGCAGAGGCCAAGGCCGGTATCGAAAAACACATCCAGGCCATGCGCGACAAGGGCCGCACGGTTTACCAGGTGGCCATTGCCGACAGCGCCGAACTCAAGCGCGGCACTTATGTGATGCCGACCTTGATCGAACTGGAAAGCTTCGATGAGCTGCAACGCGAAATCTTCGGTCCGGTGCTGCACGTGGTGCGCTACAAGCGCAAGGAGCTTGGCCTGCTGATCGATCAGATCAACGCTTCCGGTTATGGCCTGACCCTGGGCGTGCACACCCGCATCGACGAGACCATCGCCAAGGTCATCGACAACGTCAATGCCGGCAACGTCTACGTCAACCGCAACATCGTCGGCGCGGTGGTGGGTGTTCAGCCATTCGGCGGCGAAGGCCTGTCCGGCACCGGCCCCAAAGCCGGTGGCCCGCTGTACCTGTATCGCCTGCTGTCGACGCGCCCGCAGGACGCTATCGAGAAATCGTTCGTCCGCAGCGACGCGCTGTCTGCACCGGATACGCGCCTGCGTGAAGTTCTGGGCAAGCCGTTACAGGCACTCAAGGCCTGGGCTGCCAGCAATCAGCAAAGCGATCTGGACGCCCTGTGCAGTCAATACGCCGAGCAATCGCAAAGCGGCATCACCCGCCAGCTGGCGGGCCCGACCGGCGAACGCAACAGCTATGCGATCCTGCCGCGTGAACACGTACTTTGCCTGGCTGACGACGAGAACGACCTGCTGATTCAACTGGCAGCCGTACTGGCGGTCGGCAGCTCTGCCGTGTGGCCGGAAACCGACATCAGCAAACCGCTCCGGGCTCGCCTGCCAAAGGACGTTCAAGCGCGCATCAAGCTGGTACCTGACTGGGCCAAGGACGAAGTCACCTTCGACGCCGTCCTGCACCACGGCGACTCCGATCAGCTACGTGCCATCTGCCAGCAGATCGCACAACGCAGCGGTGCCATCGTCGGCGTCAACGGCCTGTCCCACGGCGAAACCAACGTGCCACTGGAACGCCTGGTGATCGAGCGGGCATTGAGCGTCAACACTGCGGCGGCGGGTGGCAATGCGAGCCTGATGACGATCGGCTGATGCCGCTCGGTAACAGATGACGCGGAGCGTCACGAACGGCATTCCCACGCTGGAGCGTGCGGAACGAGAGGTGTCCGAAAGACACCGACCGTTCCCATGCTCTGGACTATCCGCGTCCGCTCTCGATACCCCCTGCACACGCTCGACCATCACCCGAATCAATCTTGCTACCCTCCCCCCTCAACCCGACCTAGACTTGAGCCATTCCAAGAACAGGTACGCCATCATGTCCGAGTCGCTGCTCAGTTCCAGAAATCTGGCTTTCGAGCTGTATGAAGTGCTGGACGCCGAAGGTCTGACGCGTCGCGAGCGCTTTGCCGAGCATTCGCGGGAAACCTTTGATGCGGCGCTGGGAACGGCGCGCGCCATTGCGGAAAAGTACTTTGCACCGCACAACCGCAAGGCCGACGAAAACGAGCCACGCTATGAAAATGGCGAAGCCATCCTGATACCGGAAGTCAAACCCGCGATAGACGCGTTTCTCGAGGCCGGCTTTCTCAATGCATCACGCGATTTCGACGCAGGCGGCATGCAGTTGCCTACCCTGCTGTCGCAAGCCTGTTTTGCCCACTTTCAGGCGGCCAATGTCGGGACCACGTCGTACCCGTTTCTGACGATGGGCGCGGCCAATCTGATCGAGAGTTTTGCCGACGACGAGCAGAAGCAGCGTTTTCTGCAACCCATGATCGAAGGCCGCTTCTTCGGCACCATGGCGCTGACCGAGCCGCATGCCGGTTCGTCGCTGTCAGATATCCGCACACGCGCCGAACCGGCAGGCGACGGCACTTATCGGCTGCGTGGCAACAAGATATTCATTTCCTGCGGGGATCATTCGCTGTCGGAGAACATCGTGCACATGGTCCTGGCAAAACTGCCGGATGCGCCGGCCGGGGTCAAAGGTATCTCGCTGTTCATCGTGCCCAAGTTTCTGGTCAACGATGACGGCAGCCTCGGCCAACGCAATGATGTGCTGCTGGCGGGTCTGTTTCACAAGATGGGCTGGAAAGGCACCACCTCCACCGCGCTGAATTTCGGCGATAACGGCGAGTGTGTCGGCTATCTGGTGGGCAAGCCTCATCACGGCCTGAATTACATGTTCCAGATGATGAACGAAGCGCGCATCGGCGTCGGGCTTGGCGCGGCGATGCTGGGTTATTCCGGCTACCTTTATTCACTGGAGTACGCCCGCGAGCGGCCGCAAGGGCGCTTGCCGGACAGCAAAAGCCCGGACAGCAAACCGGTATCCATCATTGAGCATGCTGATGTGCGGCGCATGCTGCTGACCCAGAAAGCCTACGTGGAAGGCGCGTTTGACCTGTGCCTGTACGCCTCGCGGCTGTTCGATGACACACAGACCGGCGAAAGCGAAGACGATCGCAGGCACGCGCATGAATTGCTGGACCTGCTGACCCCGGTGGTCAAGTCATGGCCGTCGGAGTTCTGCCTGAAGGCCAACGAACTGGCGATCCAGGTCCTGGGCGGCCACGGTTACACCCGCGAATACCCGGTCGAGCAGTATTACCGGGATAACCGCCTCAACGCAATTCATGAAGGCACTCACGGTATCCAGTCGCTCGACCTGCTTGGCCGCAAGCTGGCGCAGAATGGCGGCACTGGCCTCAAGCAACTGCTGCGCCTGATCTCCGCGACCTGCGAACGCGCCCAGGCCCATCAGACACTCGACGAACTGCGCCAGCCCCTGCAGCAACTGGTCGCACACGTGCAGGCCGTCACACTCGGGCTGCTGACCGATCTGGCGCAGGGCAGAATCGCCAGCACGCTGGCCAACTCGGCGCTGTACCTCAAGGCATTCGGCCACACGGTAGTCGGTTGGCGATGGCTCGAACAGGCGATCCGCGCAGAAGAAGGTTTGATTGGTGGCAATCAGGCCGACGGCGACTTTTATCGCGGCAAACTGCAGGCAGCCAGGTACTTCCTGACGTGGGAAGTACCGGGTTGCCATCATGAACTGACGATTCTAGAGAACCGCGATGACACGTGCCTGGCAATGCGCGACGACTGGTTCTGATGAAAACCTGGCCAGCGCTTGATCAGTGAAAGCCGAACAGGTCAGCCAGTGGCTCCTGCGGGAAAAACCGGTCGACCAATGGCTTGGCATCATTACCCAGTTTGAGTGCGTACTGATCTCGGCTGAAGGGCTCGCCCGTGCGCATGTCGTAAAGCGCACGCCCTTGAGCCGGACGATCCACCTCCTGCATCTGGATTTTCATGATGCGGTAAAACTCGCCACTCACCTCTTCGATGCTGTCGATCTGAAAGTAGCAGCCGGGCAAAAAGATCGATTCGGCTTCCTCGGGCGAGGCTGAAAACGGTGCAATCGGCGTGGCCCTCAGGTAACGGCCCTTGGGCAACACGAAGACCACCGACGTGTCATCGAAAGTTACCGGGCCAATCATGGCGTTAATGGGCGCACCGGCCCGACTGCTGGCGAAGGCGCTGACCACATAGGGATTTTCGCTGAACGAGGTGACATCGGTATTGACCAGCACATCACCCACCTTGATCTGCCCGTTGCGAAACACGGCGCCCGAAGTCCCTCGATCACCGCTGCCGCCGCGGTACAACTCGACATCATTGTTGTACCCCACCACATGGATGTCATCGGCCAGTCGTTCGATGAGTTGTACCTGATTGGCCCTTTTGCTCTCGCCCGTGCGCAGGAACTGATTGAATTCAGCGTCATCCTGGGTATAGAGCATGATATTTCTGCCGTAATAGTCGTCCTCACCGAGCCTGAAAACCCGATGTTTGCCATGCCAAGGGTCTTTGTACACTTCGTCGCCGTCAGGTGATGAGTCCGACACGGGAGCCTCTTCAGGGTCTGGCTGCCAAATGCTCATGACGCCTTTCTGCCGGGCCAAGGCCACTTCGGCATAGTGCTGCTCACTGAACAGATCCGTTTGCAGATACCTGTCCCAAAAGGCCGAGTGCACGGTCACGTAAGGCTTGCCCGTCGCGGTGGATGCGCTGCTTGACGGCATCGGCACATCCATCGGGGCACCGCCCTGCAGACCGGGCGAGTCAAGTAACGCCCACTCCCCGTCGGTACTCAGACGCACCGGCTTGCTGCCTGCGAATGCAAACGGGTTGTTTGGGTTGACGATAAGCCAGCATTGCTGCTGCTCATTGAACATCACGCGATAGGGCAGTTGCGCAAGCTTGATCCAGGTTTCGCCATTGCCCAGCGTGTAGATGCCGCGAAATCTGCCCTCCGCAGCTGAAGGCGTCAGGCTGTCGAGCAGCAGGTTGCCTTCCATATTGTCCAGTGGATGGGCCGGCGCGCTGCTGCTTTCCAGCACCTCGCTGGAGATCGGTAGGCCTTCGGTTGCGGCCACCGGCACAGGCTGAGGGACAGCACGCAGGGACATCAACAGCGGCAGGTTGAAGAGCAGATAAATAATGTTGTTGATCGCGCCCAACACGCCAGCCTTGCGCTGCGCTGCGGTCTTGCCATTGACCGCCTGATCAATGCTCAAACCGGTATTGGCGAGACTTGCGCCAACCAGCGTCAAGGCGATCGGCCAACCCAAAGCCGCAAGCCCGCCAAACGCCTGCATGAACGCGCCCAGGTAGCCGATCCACATCTGCTTGCGCAGATCCGCGTTGGAAGTCAGCCGTTCACGCGCATCGGCGGTCATGCCCTGTCGAACGACGTCTCGCAGATACACGAAGGGGTCACCCACAATAGGAGCCTGCCCCAGGTTGACGAGTGGGATGTCGGCACGCCAGTCGTGCGCGAGCAACTGGCTCACCGCGCGAAAGAATCGCTCACCGTCCTTTTTACGGGACGTCTCACCACGCAGAAACTGACGTGTTATCGCCTTGTCGGCGTGCTCGCCCATGAACCGGGCCTTGAGCCAGCGGTACACCGCACGTTCGCTATCGAACGCCATGAACGGCTGCTCGGCATCGGGCCAGTAGATGATCTCGCGGCCAGCGGCGGTGACGATACGCAGCATGTCATGGGCCTTGATGCCATCGATATCCAACGTGTGTACCGTAACACCGGGAGTTGCAGGAAGCGGGCCCAGCAAGGCTTTCAGCGTAGGGGGCTGCAAGGGGTCGGCGGTGACGACGCTCGTGACATGCTTGAAATCGACGGCTGAAAGCTGGCCCTTGCGCAGACAATGACTGGCTGCAACCTGATAGCGTGCCTTGGCCAAGGTGCAGAAGTTCTCGCTGTGCAGGCTCCAGAATCGCTCCATACGGCGGGTGTACAGCGTGCTGAAATCAAGTGTCCACATGTCTTTGAGCACGTCCTGAGGCAGCATGGGCACCTCATTGCGCTCGTCGAAAACCCCATGATCCGGGCCATCGGTATAGAAACCGCCGTACAGGGAAAGCTCGTCGCTGGCTTCCTGGTCGTGGGCGCTGAAGTGCCGCATGAGCAACTCGATCAAAGTCATCGACTGCACCGGCACTCCGGAATGCTGCCAGCCGGTAAACGTGCGCGGACTGCTGCTGGCACTGCTGAAACGATGCCAATACACCCGCTCCGGAGCGAACACGCGCTGGGTGTGCTGAAGAATGATCCTGCTGGCGGCGGTGTGGGCCAGATCGTAAAGATCGGGGTAATCCAGAACGAACTGCTGCGCACGTTCGCGCAGCAGTTGCTGGTCGGTTTTAGGTGTTTTCAGCGGGTTAGGTGTCATGACGTCTTCCTGTACGAGAGAAGTCATGCACGTAATCATTCATCAGGGCGTTCGTGGCGCTAACTATCTATACCGCCGCGGACGTGTGAATGCAGGTGGCGGCTCAGCCGACGAGCCGCTGCAAACACTGAAGCCTTACCAACCATTCTCTGAGCCCGGGGAAATTTTCGCCCTGCCCTTGAATGGAAAATAAAAGTCCACGGCCTCGTTCAGGTGTTCGATGTACAACACGGACAAGACCTCATCGACCGGCAAATAGGAACGCTCCAGCAGATCGAAATAGTCAGGTCGCAGCTTTCTCAAGACGTCTGACATGAGTTTGGGACCGGTCAGATCGGAAATGCGCGTCATGTACGGTGTCATTCGGTCTCTGGAGGCGCTACGCGAGGCTTCGCTGCTGTGATCGATGAAAGGTCTGCGCGTACTGAAAAACGCCTTGTTGGTCTGTTTTTCATTCTGGAAACGCATGTTTATTTCTTTCAGGATCCTCTTCAGCACCGGGTTGTCCGGGTGGCTGGCGAAATGGCTGTTACCCGGGCCGGTGTAGCTCAGTTGCGGCGCGTCCAGACGCCTGCCCAGCAATACATCATTGGGCCCTGCTTTCAATGGCGTGCCTGCGAAAGGGACATTGATGGTGTCATCGCAATCCAGATAAATGCCGCCGTATTCGTTGATCAGCCGATAGCGCAGAATGTCCGACGCCGCCGCATAATTACGATTCTCCGAGTGCATGAAATAGTTGAACGCCTCGCCATTTTCACCCTTCAGGAACGTGGGGAAAAACGCTTCTTCCTTGAGCCTGGAAATCCGCATCTGCGGATGTTCGCTGAAGTAATCCAGCAACTGCTGATGCGCCGTCGGGTGGTGGACGTCGATATGCAGTTCGAAGCGCAAGTCCGGGCTGGTGCGCATGTTATCCAGCATCTTTTCCAGCAGGTTATCGCCCGGCATGCGTTCGCCCAGCCATATGTGATGAATCACTCGGCTGATGGGCTCGGCATCTGCAGACAACCTGGGCACGCGAGGGAAAGAATAGATTTCGAACCGGCGGCTCTGTGGCAGTTTTGCCTCTACCTTCCTGAATGCATCCTCCGACCCACTGTTCCAGAAACCGTTGCGGTCCAGCCAGACAAGGCCATTTGAAGACGGGTCAGTGCGCCAGCACGGAATATCGGCATCGTAATAGACGTTCTTCCTGATCCCTCCGATCTGAATGAAGTACTTCTCTACGACCGTCCCTTTTGCCTGGCTCTGTACCTCCTCGACCATGATCTGATCCAGTGGCAACTCGACCTGTACCTTGGGGCCCCAGCGCTGCACCTCGATTGCGGGCTCGTCAGGTATGACCGCCACCACCGCGCTGTCTGCCTCACTGGCCGGCGGTAATCGCGAGCCGTCAAAGCTCTCCCCGCCACGCAAACCAAGCTTGAGGTCCAGATCCCAATAGCCGGCGTCGATAGTCTTCACGTAAGGCCCCCAGACACGCGGATCAGAATCAGAGCGAATCCGGTACTGCTTTTCCTGTGGCACCCACTCGACCCGAAACGCCTGATCATGCAGCTCGATGTAACTTTTGCCTTGCAGCGGATAAATGCCTGCCACTTCTCCCGAGGCCAGCCCTGGCAGGTCTTGAGTCACTTCGAGCGCGCGCAACAGGCGGCGCATTTTGGCATCGAGCGAACGCAAGGCCGGCGGCTCTTCCCTGAACACCGGAATCGGCTCGACCTCGATAACAGGGTCGATCGGTGTGGTGGGGCCAGAAACCTCATAACCGCCTCCCGCCTCGTCAATCAGCCCGGTTTCGGCGCCAGCCTCGACCGCAGCGCCCTCCTCGGCAAGAATCGGCAGCGCGTTCAATACGCCGAAGACAATCCGCCCAAGCCCTGCCTGGCGCTCGTCCAGCGTGCGGCCATTGACCGCCGCGTCGACACCCAGCCCGACCAGTGCAAGGGACAGCCCCGCGATGACCGGAATCAGTTCGGGAAAGACGATGGCAACACCGCCCAGAACAGACACACACTCGCTCAAGCCACTGCTGGCTTCCTCTTTCCAGTAATCGCTATGGCTGCGTATTTTTTGCAGCGCGTCCGCTTCAGACTTCGCCTTGACCCGATCCTTGAAGTGCGAGAACGGCCAGGGCTGTAGCGGCTCGCCGAACTGCACCAGTTTGCGCGGGTTCCACCCGCCGGTCGCCGCGTCCAGCAGTTTCGGGTAGACAGCGAAGCCTCTGAGGGCGGTGGCAACGCCGCTGTAGAAAAAGCCATCGACGTCATCCGCAGCACTGAAATGCCCCTCGAAAGACCGACGTTTGCCTGGATCCTTGCACATCAGCGCGATCCAGTCCTTGAGCGCGTCGGCGTTGGCGAAGGTATGAATCGGTGACGAGTTGCCAGGGATGTAGAGCAGCACGGTCGGCGAATCGGCACTGCGTATGACCATGATGTCGGCGGCGCTGTAGCCATGCACCTGCAACTCGGAAATCGTCACGCGAGTGGAAATCGGCGCGGCGACAAAAGCGTCGAAACTCAGCTGTTTCCAACCCTGATCGGCAGGCAGCCCGAGCGCCTCCAGCACCATGTCCTTGTGCTCGGCCTTGAGCGTGTTTTCCTCGGCTTGCAGCCAGGCCGCCCTGAACAGACCGGCCTTGAGCATCAGGTTGTAGTCGTCGGCGTGCGCCTGCCAGAACTGTTTCAGGTAGGCGAGATAGCCGGCTTGCAGGTTGTGATCCCAGATGTACTGCTTGAACGCCTCGGCAGTCAGGTGCAGTTGCGTCGTCGAATCGTAGTGCTGCGGAGCGGTTTTCCGGTACACCGCTTCATAAGCGACGCAGTCATAGGACGGCAGTTTTTCATCCACGACCTGACAGTCGAGACCGTCCTCATGATGGGGCTGCAAATGCCCGAGGTGATCAAACCAGTCGCCATTACCGTTTTGCTGCCAGTTGCGCAGCAGCGCCTCGGTCAGCGTCATCGAGTGAGCGACATTGGCGCGGTGAGGAGCGGGATAGAGCTTCGGGTCCTCGATATACAGCGTGGCGATCAAAGTGTCGTCCGGATCGATCTCGATACCCCACCTTGACTGGCATTCCTGTGCCACATCCCGCGCAGCAAGGGCGGCAGGTGACTGTAGGCTGATCGGGTTGAGGCGGAAGTAATCGCTGACCGAAGAGTCTTCGTCTACCCGCGCCCAGAACTCTGCGTCAGAGTCATCATCGCCAGCCCTGTCGTCATCGCCGAAGTCGTACTGTGCTGCAAATTCATCGTCCATGATGAAAACCTTCTTGGTGGTTGGAGCCCCTACAGTAGGGGGCAAGAAGGCCTGGTCTGCGGTATATAACTATGTGTCAGCCGCTGGATTGCAACCAATCGTGAGCCCGGAAGCGCCGGTCTGGGTCAATCGCTCGAAATTGCTCTTTGACAGCCAAGCAATTCAACAGGTTAAATCCCTTGGCACGCGGACTGCATGGTCAGCTTTCGCCCTTCCCGCTTCAATTCAGTTTTCTACGGAGTACCGCCTTTGGACGCCACCACCATCAACAGCCTGTTCCTGATCGGCGCGTTGCTGGTAGCCGCGAGCATCCTGGTCAGTTCTCTTTCGTCACGCCTCGGCATTCCGATCCTGGTCATCATCCTCGCAGTGGGCATGGTCGCAGGCGTCGATGGCGGCGGGATCATCTTTGATAACTACGCGACCGCCTACCTGGTCGGCAACCTTGCGCTGGCGGTCATCCTGCTCGACGGCGGGCTGCGAACGCGGGTGGCCAGTTTCCGGGTTGCGCTATGGCCGGCCTTGTCGCTGGCGACGGTGGGCGTGCTGATCACCACGGTACTGACCGGCATGATGGCTGCGTGGCTGTTCAATCTCAGCGTTATTCAGGGCCTGTTGATCGGCGCGATCGTCGGCTCCACAGACGCCGCGGCGGTGTTCTCACTGCTGGGGGGCAAAGGCTTGAACGAGCGCGTTACCGCCAGCCTCGAGATCGAGTCGGGCAGCAACGACCCCATGGCCGTGTTCCTGACCGTCACCCTGATCGGCATGCTGGCCAGTGGGCAGACCGGCTTGCACTGGGGACTGCTGGGGCACCTGATCCAGGAATTCGGTATCGGCAGCTTTATCGGTCTGGGCGGCGGCTGGATCCTGCTGCAGCTGGTCAACCGCATCAATCTGGCCGCCGGCCTCTACCCGATTCTGGTGATTGCCGGTGGCCTGGCAATCTTCGCCCTGACCAACGCCATCCACGGCAGCGGCTTTCTCGCGGTCTACCTGTGCGGTCTGGTGCTCGGCAACCGGCCGATTCGCAGTCGCCACGGCATCCTGCACATGCTCGATGGCATGGCCTGGCTGGCGCAGATCGGCATGTTTCTGGTGCTGGGCCTGCTGGTCACGCCGCACGATCTGCTGCCGATTGCGATACCGGCGCTGGGTCTGGCGCTGTGGATGATTCTGGTGGCACGTCCACTGTCGGTGATGGTCGGCCTGCTGCCGTTCAAGGCCTTCCATGATCGCGAAAAAGCCTTTATCGCCTGGGTCGGCCTGCGTGGCGCGGTACCGATCATCCTCGCGGTGTTCCCGCTGATGGCCGGCCTGCCCAACGCACAGCTGTACTTCAACCTGGCGTTCTTTATCGTGCTGGTTTCGCTGTTGCTGCAAGGCACCAGCCTGCCGTGGATGGCCAAACTGCTCAAAGTGACGGTTCCGCCTGATCCCGCGCCGATTTCCCGGGCCGCGCTGGAGGTGCACGTCACCAGCGAATGGGAGTTGTTCGTCTACCGCCTGGGCGCCGAAAAGTGGTGCATTGGCGCGGCTCTGCGTGAACTGAAGATGCCGGAAGGCACGCGTATCGCGGCACTGTTCCGCGGCCAGCAACTGCTCCATCCGTCCGGCAGCACGACGCTGGAAGTGGGTGATCTGCTGTGCGTGATAGGCCACGAACATGACCTTCCAGCGCTGGGCAAATTGTTCAGCCAGGCACCGCAGCGTGGGCTGGACCTGCGTTTCTTCGGCGACTTCGTGCTTGAAGGCGACGCAAGGCTGGGTGAAGTGGCGGCCCTGTATGGCCTGAAACTCGACGGCATCGACCCAGGCATGCCGCTCAGCCAGTTCATTGTGCAGAAGAACCGTGGCGAGCCGGTGGTGGGCGACCAGATTGAATGGAATGGAACTATTTGGACAGTTGCCGTCATGGACGGGAACAAGATCCAGAAAGTGGGCGTCAAATTCCCCGAAGGAACCCGCCCGGGCCCCGGACTGTTCCTTTAAACTGCCAACCCACACGTATCATCATGCGACCGGTGTCTATGTTTTCCCTGCGTTCCTTTTGTGCTGCCGCACTGTTTGCGCTCTGCCTGTCTTCCTTCCCGGTGCTCGCCGCCGACCCGCCCAGCAGCGACGCTGTTCAGCAAAGCCTCGACAAGATTGCCGACCGCAAGCTGCCAGACGCCGAGCAAAAGGCACTGCAACAAGTCCTCGAGCAGACACTGGCTTTCCTGGCCAGCAAGAAGGACAGCGAACAGAAACTCGAAGCGCTCAAACAGCAGCTTGCCCAGGCGCCAAAACAGACGTCGGAAAACCAGCGTGAACTGGCCCGCCTGAAAGAAAGCAAAGTGGTGCCCGTGGCCCAGCGTTATGGCGGCCTCGACGTACCGCAGCTGGAGCAACTGCTCAGTCAGCGCAGCACCCAGCAAAGTGATCTGCAGAGCGAACTCAACGACGCCAACAGCCTGGCCATTACCGCGCAAACGCGGCCGGAGCGTGCGCAGACTGAGATCAGCGCCAACCAGACGCGCATCCAGCAGATCAACGCCATCCTCAAGAATGGCAAGGACAACGGCAAACCGCTGAGCGCCGACCAAAGAAACCTGCTCAATGCAGAGCTGGCCTCGATCAACGCCCTCAACCTGCTGCGTCGCCAGGAACTGGCCGGCAACAGCCAATTACAAGACCTGGGCAACAGCCAGCATGACTTGCTGACCGAGAAGGTCGCGCGCCAGGAGCAGGAAATTCAGGACCTGCAGACCCTGATCAACGACAAGCGTCGTGCCCAGTCGCAAAAAACGGTCGCCGACCTGTCCCTGGAAGCGCAGAAGTCCGGCGGCAGCAGCCTGCTGGCCACCGAGAGCGCCGCCAACCTCAAGCTGTCGGACTACCTGTTGCGCGGCACCGATCGCCTCAACGAGCTAACTCAGCAGAACCTCAAGACCAAGCAGCAACTCGACAACCTGACCCAGACCGATCAAGCCCTCAGCGAGCAGATCAACGTACTGAGCGGCAGCCTGCTGCTGTCCAAGATTCTCTACAAGCAGAAGCAGGCGTTGCCGCATCTGGAGCTGGACAAGGGCCTGGCCGACGAAATCGCCAACATCCGCCTGTATCAGTTCGACATCAACCAGCAACGCGAACAGATGAGCACGCCGACTGCTTACGTCGAGCGGCTGCTCGCTACCCAGCCGCCTGAAAACGTCACCCTGCAACTGCGCCGGACGCTGCTGGACCTGGCCATCACCCGCAGTGACTTGCTGGAGCGCCTCAATCGCGAGCTAAGCGCGTTGCTCAACGAATCCATCACGCTGCAATTGAACCAGAAACAGCTGACCAGCACCGCTCAGGGGCTGCGCGCCACACTCGACGAGCAGATGTTCTGGATCCCCAGCAACAAGCCGCTGGACGTGGAATGGTTTCAGAATATCTGGCCACGCCTGCAAAAGCAGGTCTCCACCCTGCCCTGGACGTCCAGCCTAAGCGAACTGTCAGACGGCCTGACCCAGCGCCCGCTGCTGTTCCTGCCCTTGCTGCTGTTGATCGGCATACTGACCTGGAGACGCAAGGCGCTGTACCAGAAGCTCAATCGCCTGCACGCCGATATCGGTCACTTCAAGCGTGACAGTCAATGGAAAACGCCACTGGCGCTGTTGTTCAACGTACTGCTGGCCATGCCCGTCGCACTGGGACTGGCCCTGTGCGGCTACGCCCTGCAGATCGACGCCCGCGGTCAAAACGCCAACCTCGGCGAGGCCTTGCTGCAGATCGCACTCGCCTGGCTGGTGTTCTACACCGCCTATCGCGTACTTGCACCGCAAGGCGTTGCGCAGTTGCACTTCCGCTGGGAGACCGCGCAGGTCGAGTTCCTGCGTGGCTGGGTACGGCGTCTGGGGCTGGTCGTTCTGGCCCTGGTGGCGGTGGTGGCCGTTGCTGAACACCAGCCTGCCGCACTGGCCGACGACGTACTGGGGATCGGCGTAGTTCTGACCTGTTACGCCCTGATGACCTGGCTGCTCGCCCGCCTGCTGATCTCCAGCCCCACGCATCACAATGCCTCACTGTTCCGCAAAACCGTCGGCGTGGTGTTCACGGCATTGCCGGTCGCGCTCTTCCTCGCGGTTTGCTTTGGCTACTATTACACCGCGCTCAAGCTCAGCGACCGCCTGATCGACACCCTGTACCTGATGATGATCTGGCTGATGGTCGAGGCGACGTTCGTCCGTGGCCTGAGCGTGGCCGCCCGGCGTCTGGCCTATCAGCGCGCGCTGGCCAAGCGTCAGGCAGCCAGAGAAAACGGCGACAGCGACATTCCGGTCGAAGAACCCAAGCTGGACATTGAACAGGTCAACCAGCAGTCGCTGCGCCTGATCCGTCTGGCCCTGTTGGCAGGATTCGTCGGCGCGCTGTACCTGGTGTGGGCCGAGCTGATCACCGTGTTCGCCTACCTGGACAACATCATTCTCTACGAATACACCAGTGGCACCGGGGCCAACATGAGCATGGTGCCGATCAGCCTGAGCGACTTCCTCGGCGCGGGGGTGATCATCGTCATCACCTTCGTACTCGCCGGCAACCTGCCCGGCCTGCTGGAAGTGCTGGTGCTGTCACGCATGAACCTCGCGCAGGGCAGTGCCTACGCGACAACCACGCTGCTGTCATACACCATCGCCGGCGTCGGCTTCGTCACCACGCTGTCGACGCTGGGCGTGAGCTGGGACAAATTGCAGTGGCTGGTCGCGGCGCTGTCGGTGGGTCTGGGCTTCGGCATGCAGGAAATCTTCGCCAACTTCATTTCCGGCATCATGATCCTCTTCGAACGTCCGGTGCGGATCGGCGACACCATCACCATCGGCGCCCTGTCGGGGACGGTCAGCAAGATCCGCATCCGTGCCACGACCATCACCGACTTCGACCGCAAGGACATCATCGTCCCGAACAAGACGTTCATCACCGGCCAGCTCATCAACTGGTCGCTGACCGACACCGTCACCCGCGTAACCCTCAAGCTGGGCGTGGATTACGGCTCGGACCTGGACCTGGTGCGCTCCCTGCTGCTGCAAGCCGCCCGGGAAAACCCTCGGGTGCTCAAGGAGCCAGAACCGATCGTCTACTTCCTGAACTTCGGCGAAAGCACCCTCGACCACGAACTGCGCATGCACGTACGCGACCTGGGCGACCGCAACCCGGTGCTCGACGAGATCAACCGCTTCATCAATCGCGAGTTCAAGAAGCAGCACATCAACATCTCGTTCCGCCAGATGGAGATCTACCTCAAGAACACCCAGGGCCTGGAATACAAACTGGTGCCCGCAGAGCCCGGTGACAAGCACGGCGCACCGGCTGGGCAGACGACCCTGCAACCGGTGAATACCCAAGTGACCCCGGCGACCAAAGATGCGCCCGAGCCGCCTGAGTTGCGGCTGGATTGAGAAGAGTGAAAGTGTGTGTCGACCGGGCTACAGCACGGTCGACACACTAGCGATTAGCGATTAAATCAGGCCTCAACCCGCCCAATCACCACCTTCGCCTCCAGATACCCCCCAGGCTCCTTGCTGATCTGCACGGTTCCGGCACACGGTGCCAGTATCGATGTTTCCATCTTCATCGCCTCCATGATGGCGATCACCTGTCCCTTCTCTACCGTCGCACCGTCTTCAACCGCCCAGGCATGCAGGTTGCCCGCGACCGGTGTCAGCACTGCGTGCGGGTCCTGAGCATCGGCGACTGGCTGGCTGGCGTCAGCCGGGGCGGCAGCGTTCAGGCTCATGCCGGCCAGCAGCGCAGCAGGCAGGCCCAGTTCGTGGCGTTTGCCGTCGATTTCAACGAAGGTACGCAGCACGCCGGGGTCGACCGGTTCTGCGTTGCGCGGGGCGATGGTGACGTGCTCGGCGAAGTCGGTTTCGATCCAGCGGGTGTGGACGGCGAAGGTATTGGCCGCGGTGAAGTCGTCATGGTCCATGACCGCCCGGTGGAACGGCAGCACGGTGGCCACGCCTTCCACCTTGAACTCGGCCAGCGCACGGCGGGCGCGGCTGATGGCCTGTTCGCGGGTTGCGCCGGTGACGATCAGCTTGGCGATCATCGAGTCGAAGTTCGGTGAGACCCTTGAGCCTTCTGCAACGCCGGTGTCCAGGCGTACGCCCGGACCGGACGGCGGCTGAAATAAAGTGATAGACCCCGGCGTCGGCAGAAAGCCGTTGCCCGCGTCCTCAGCGTTGATACGGAATTCAAAGCTATGGCCGCGTGGCACAGGCGTGCCATCGAACGACAGCGGCAGGCCGTCGGCGACGCGAAGTTGTTCGATGACCAGGTCCACGCCGCTGGTTTCTTCCGTCACCGGGTGCTCGACCTGCAAACGCGTGTTGACCTCCAGGAACGACAGGGTGCCATCGCCGCTGAGCAGGAACTCCACCGTACCGGCACCGACATAGCCCGCTTCGGCGCAGACCGCGCGAGCCGACTCGTGAATGCGCTGGCGCAGTTCGTCATTCAGATAAGGCGCTGGCGCTTCTTCGATCAGCTTCTGGTTGCGACGCTGCAACGAGCAATCACGGGTGCCGACCACAACCGCCCGGCCATGACGATCGGCGATGATCTGCGCTTCGATGTGCCGTGGGCGGTCCAGAAAGCGCTCGACGAAGCACTCGCCACGACCGAACGCGGTCACCGCTTCACGCACCGCAGACTCGTACAGCTCGGCGACTTCATCGAGCTTCCAGGCGACTTTCAGGCCGCGACCACCGCCGCCAAAGGCTGCCTTGATGGCAATCGGCAGGCCGTGCTGCTCGGCAAACGCGACCACTTCAGAGGCATCTTTTACCGGGTCTTCTGTACCGGCCACCAGCGGTGCGCCGACTTTCAGGGCAATGCGCCGGGCCTGGACCTTGTCGCCCAGTGCGTCGATGGTCGCTGGATCGGGACCGATCCAGATCAGACCGGCGTCGATCACCGCGCGGGCGAATTCGGCGCGCTCCGAGAGAAAGCCGTAGCCTGGGTGAACCGCGTCGGCACCGGCGCGCGCGGCAACCGCCAGCAGCTTTTCGATGTTCAGGTAGGTGTCGGTCGGGCGCTCACCCTGCAGCCCATAGGCTTCATCGGCCTGACGCACGTGCAGCGCGTCGATATCGGCATCGGCGTACACCGCCACCGAGGCGACTCCGTAGTCACGGCAGGCACGGGCAATACGAACGGCAATTTCGCCACGATTGGCAATCAGAACCTTTTTCATCTGTTCTTGGTCTCGTCTGAAGTGGCGGGGCGCACTGGCTCGAAGGCGCTCAGCGGGTTGAAGCGAATGCGGGCATTGACCGGAATCTGCCCGGCCTTGTCCAGGTGGTAGGTGGCGACTGCGCCGATGACCGGGTAACCGCCGGTCAACGGGTGATCGGCCAGGAACAGCACCGGCTGGCCACTGGGCGGCACCTGAATGGCGCCGACCGTGGTGCCCTCGCTGGGCAACTCGCCATCGACGGCACGTTGCAGCGATTGCTCGCCTGCCAGGCGAATGCCGATACGGTTGGATTGCGGCGTGACCAGCCAGGTCTGTTGCGCCAGCAGTTGCTGGGCTTCGGCGCTGAACCAGTCACTGCGCGGGCCCATGACCACATCCAGGATGATGACCTCATCGCTACGCGGCATCTCGAAGGCCGGTTGTTCGGCAGTCGACACCGCAGGGCCACCGGTTCTGCGCGTGAAGCCCAGCCGGTCACCCGCGGCCAGCGCGGCGGGCCCAACCTGGGCCAGCGTGTCTGTGGACAGACTGCCAAGCACCGGCTCATGAATGAAACCGCCACGAACCGCCAGATAATTGCGCAGGCCGGCGCTGGGCGAACCGATGCTCACCTGATCGCCGTTCTGCAAAGCCAGCGGTGCATACAAGGGCGCCTGCAACTTTTGCCCTTCGGCGGTCTGCACTTCTACGCGGGCCTGAGCACCGGTAATCGCCACAACGGTCTGCCCCTGACAGGTGAAGGTCAGGCCGCCCATGAGAATTTCCAGACACGCCGTCGCCGGATCGTTACCCACCGCGCGGTTGGCAGCGCGCAAGGCGCCGCGATCCAGCGCGCCCGATGCGGAAACACCCTGCCCCGCCCGACCGGGACGCCCCATGTCCTGAAACAGGGTTTGCAGACCTGGCGTCTCGATCTGCAGATAGTCTTCGCTGACCGTCGTCGCCTGCGGTCGGACAGGTGCAGCAACCTGCACACGGGTCTCCGGGAGCGGACCGGCATCCTGGAAACGCACGCGGTAGCCAGGCTGGAGCAAGGCGGGCTCGTCGCGGCCCAGATCCCACATGGTTGAGGTGGTCACCCCGATAATCTGCCAGCCGCCGGGGCTGGCCTGAGGATAAATGCCACTGAAACCACCGGCCAGTGCCACGGCGCCAGCCGGAATACGTGTGCGCGGCGTGCTGCGCCGTGGCACCACAAACCCGGCACCGCCGCTGAGGTAGGCAAAACCGGGTGCAAAGCCGCAGAAGGCAACGTTGTAGTCGCTGCCGGTGTGGCGCTTGATCACTTCCTCGACGCTGATGTCCAGCTCGCGGGCGACATCGGCCAGGTCTTCGCCGTTGTAATGCACAGGTATTTCGATCAGCTTGCCCGCCTCGCGGGCCTTGCCACGAATGTCGCGCGAGGCGATCTGTGTGGCGAGCGCTTTGAAACCGATGGCTGACGGACGAAAGTGCACCAGCAACGTTCGGGCGGCCGGGACGATTTCCTCGACGCCAGCGATGGGCATCTGCTGTAACGATTCGAACAGGGCCAGGGTCTCGTCCAGATTCGACAGTTCAACCAGGAGTGCATCCAGGTTGGCCGGGTAGAAACGCATGAGCCTCTCCTATACGTGGTAGTAGCTGTCCGGAATATCGGTAATGAACATGTGGCCCGGCGCGTGGGAAACCGCAAACGGCACACGGGACGCCATGACCACCGCCTGCGGGGTCACGCCGCAGGCCCAGAACACCGGAATCTCGCCGGGCCTGATCGTCACCGCATCACCAAAATCAGGGCTCGCCAGGTCGTTGATGCCGAGCAGTCCAGGCTCGCCGACATGTACCGGCGCGCCGTGCACACCGGGGTAGCGACCGGTGATGCGCGCCGCTTCGGCAACCCGGTCCGCGGCGATCGGGCGCATCGACACCACCATGTTGCCCTGCAGGCGTCCGGCCGGGCGGCAGACGCGGTTGCTGCGGTACATCGGCACATTGCAGCCTTCGCTGATGTGGCGCACATCGATGCCGGCGTGCATCAGGTCGGTTTCGAAGGTGAAACTGCAGCCAATCAGAAAGCTGACCAGATCAGTGTGCTGCGCCCAGATGTGGCTCACGTCACTCAGTTCTTCGGCGAGTTGCCCGTCGCGCCAGACCCGGTACAGCGGCAGGTCGGTGCGCAGATCAGCCTGCTCGGCCAACAGCGTGGTGTGGCTGCCGGGCTCGGTCACATCCAGCACCGGGCAGGCTTGCGGGTTACGCTGCGCGAACAGCAGAAAGTCATACGCCCATTCACGCGGCAGCGTGATCATGTTGCACTGGGTCAGACCGGGCGCTTGGCCAGCGGTCGGCGCGACGAATCCCTGGCGATAACGGGCACGGGCGGCGCTGGCTGCCTCGCGGGCGAGTTGCAGTGAATTCATGATCAGCCTCGATTGAATGCGCGGACAGTGACGCCTGCGTCGTGCAAACGGTCTTTCAGAATACGCGCGATGTTCACCGCGCCCGGACTGTCGCCATGCACGCAGATCGAATCGGCCTGCAGGCTGATTTCGCGGCCATCTTCAGCCTCGATGACGCCTTCGCGCACCAGGCGCAGCATGCGCTCGGCGATCCGTTCGGCGTCGTGCAGCACGGCACCGGGCCGCGAGCGCGAGACCAGCTTGCCTTCAGCGGTATAGGCGCGGTCGGCGAACGCTTCGGCAACGCAGGAAAGCCCGGCTTCGCGTGCCCAGTCGAGCAGCGGCGAGTTGGCCAGGCACACCAGCTTCAGCGCGGGATCAATGCGCAGCAGCGCCTGAATGACCGCCGCGGCCTGACGCTGATCACCAGCGATGGTGTTGTACAGCGCGCCGTGGGGTTTGACGTAGCTCACGCGGGTCCCGGCGCTGCGGGCCAGGCCCTGAAGCGCACCGATCTGATAAATGACATCGGCGGTCAGCTGGTCGGACGGGACGTCCATGTTGCGGCGGCCAAACCCTACCAGGTCCGGGTAGGCCACATGCGCGCCGATGGCAACGCCCCGGGCCGCAGCGGCCTCGAGGGTACGCAGGATCCCGGCCGGGTCACCGGCATGGAAACCGCAGGCCACGTTGGCGCTGCTGACCACATCGAGAATCGCCTCGTCATCGCCCATGCTCCAGGCGCCGAAGCTTTCACCGAGATCACTGTTGAGGTCTATTGCAGACATTTTTATTCTCCGAAATCAGGCTGCATTGATGAAGGCAAAGATAGGACCGACTGATTTGAACGCCATGTACCACGACAGCAGACAGGTCAGCACGCCCAGTACCAGCAGCCAGCGCGGGTAGTGGTAGCCGTCCATCATGTCGGACCGGCGCCAGCCGACGTACATGAAAATGCTCAGGCCCAGTGGCAAGATCAAGCCGTTGAAGCCCCCGGCAAAGACCAGCAGCGCGGCCGGTGGTTTGCCCCACATGACGTATACGACCACGGTGATCAGGATAAAGCCGACAGTCGCGAGGTTGCGCGCGCGTTCGGTGATGCGCTTGGAAAACACCGTGATGAACGACATCGACGTATAGGACGCGCCGATCACGCTGCTGATGCCGGCCGCCCAGAGCACCAGGCCGAACATGATCAGGCCGAAGTTGCCAGCGGCAGCGGTGAACGCCTGGGCTGCGGGGTTTGCACCCTTGCCGGACACATCGATGACGACGCCGCTGGCGACCACGCCGAGGATCGCCAGAAACAGTATGTAACGAACAACGCCGGTGACCAGAATACCGGTCAGCGCCGCCTTGGACACCACATCGATGTTCTCGACCCCGACGGTGCCGCGATCCAGCAATCGGTGAGCACCGGCGTAAGTGATATAGCCGCCGACCGTGCCACCGACAATGGTGGTGATGGCCGCGAAATCGACCATGTCCGGCAGGATGGTCTGGCGCAGCGCTTCACCCAGCGGCGGGTGCGAGGCAAAGGCAGCGAACAGAATCAGGCAGACCTTCAGGGTGCCCAGCACCATCATGATGCGGTCCATGGCGATGCCGGCGCGGTGCGACGAGAAGATCGCAATGGCGATCAGCGCGCTCAAGGCGCCACCCCATTTGGGGTCAAGACCGGTCAACGCATTCAAACCCAGACCCGCACCCGCGATGTTGCCCAGACTGAACACTAGGCCGCCGAAGATGACCAGTACCGCGAGCAGATAACCGCTGCCCGGAATCGCCGCGTTGGCCAGATCGGCCGCGCGCATTTTGGTCAACGTGACGATGCGCCAGACATTCAGCTGCACCACGAAATCGATCAGGATCGAGGCCAGGATGCCGAAAGCGAACGCCGCCCCCAGCGTCGCAGTAAACGTAGCTGTCTGGGTCAGAAAGCCAGGACCGATGGCAGACGTCGCCATCATGAAGATCGCGGCGATCAAAGAGGCGCGGCGCGCCTTGGTGAACTCATTGGCAGTCTGTGTCACGGCGGCATTCCTGAGATGAGAGGTATTATGCCAGAGCAATGACCATGCCAAAGGTCATTCAAGTACGCCAACTTGTAGATACATAAAGATAGTATTGTTGAACAATACAAGCGATATAGATCAACCACATGCACCATGTTGTTACGCAGGGACTCAGATGTGCTACCTGATGATGCATCTGCTGACCTTCGTCCTTGCCAGCCAAAGAGCTGTCGTGGAATATCGACCTGGCTTTTCTTTCTCTGGACCCTTTATGAACGACGCTGCCTCTGCCCTCCCTCGCACCCTCGGAGAATCGATCACCACTGAGCTTCGCAGAATGCTAGTCGAGGGCGAGCTGGTACCTGGTCAGCGCCTCTCGGAAGCCGCTCTCGCCGAGAGTCTGGATATTTCCCGTAACACCCTGAGAGAAGCCTTCAGAGTGTTGACCCGCGAAGGGCTGCTGACCCACGAGCCCAATCGCGGGGTCACCGTGGCCAAGCCTGATATGGCTTCGATCATCGATATCTACCGCATTCGACGCTTCATCGAATGTGGAGCGATTGCCCAGGCTTATCCACAGCATCCCGGTGTGCTGCACATGCGCAATGCGGTCGAGGCCGGCGTGCAGGCGCGTCAAGCGAAGGACTGGATTGCCGTGGGCACCGCCAACATGATGTTTCACAAGGCCATCGTCGAGCGGTCCGACAGCCCGCGACTGGTGGCGTTTTATGCGCAGATATCGGCAGAGTTGCGGCTGGCCTTCGGCTTGCTCAACAATCCGGAGCTTCTGCATTCGCCTTATCTGGACATGAATGCTGCGGTACTCGGGCGCCTGGACGCGGGCAAGACCGATGAGGCGACGCGCATGCTCGAGGATTATCTGGTGCAATCGGAACGAACGATTCTGGCCGCCTTCGAGCGAAGCCGGAACCGGTAGTCCGGGCGCAGGCCCGATCACCAGAACTACCACCCAGGGACCCGGTCTACGGGTTCTGACCGTTGCAACACGCCCGACGAGCCAGGCAGGCCGCCGCTTCGTTGAAAGCCTGAAATTCCCCTCTGGAGGCGATACGCTTTGAAAGCACTCGACGAACTCATTTTCGACAACCGCTTTGCCCGTCTGGGCGATGCGTTTTCTACTTCCGTGCTGCCTGAGCCCATCGATGCGCCGCAGCTTGTGGTTGCCAGCCAGTCAGCGCTGGCACTGCTGGACCTGGCGCCTGGACAGGCCGATCTGCCGTTGTTCGCGGAAATCTTCAGCGGCCACAAGCTGTGGTCCGAAGCAGAGCCTCGGGCGATGGTGTATTCCGGGCATCAGTTCGGCTCCTACAACCCGCGCCTGGGGGATGGCCGTGGCCTGCTGCTAGGCGAGGTGTACAACGACGCCGGCGAGCACTGGGACCTGCACCTCAAGGGCGCCGGCCGCACGCCGTATTCGCGGATGGGTGACGGGCGCGCCGTACTGCGCTCGTCGATCCGCGAGTTTCTGGCTTCCGAGGCGCTGCACGCACTGGGCATCCCCAGCAGCCGCGCGGGGTGTGTGGTCAGCTCCAGCACGCCGGTATGGCGCGAAACCCAGGAACATGCCGCTATGGTGCTGCGTCTGGCACAGAGTCATGTGCGCTTCGGCAGTCTGGAATACTTCTTCTACACCAAGCAGCCAGAGCAGTTGAAGACCCTCGCCGAGCATGTGCTGACGATGCATTACCCGCATTGCCAGGAGCAGCCGGAGCCGTATCTGGCGATGTTCCGGGAAATCGTCGAGCGCAACGCCGAGCTGATTGCCAAGTGGCAGGCCTACGGCTTCTGCCATGGTGTGATGAACACCGACAACATGTCGATTCTGGGCATTACCTTCGATTTCGGACCGTTCGCGTTTCTGGACGATTTCGATGAGCACTTCATCTGCAACCACTCCGATCACGAAGGTCGCTACTCCTTCAGCAATCAGGTGCCTATCGCGCAATGGAACCTCAGCGCGCTGGCACAGGCGCTGACCCCGTTCATCAGCGTGGAAGCGCTGCGTGAGGCCATCGGTTTGTTCCTGCCGCTGTATCAGGCCCACTACCTGGACCTGATGCGCCGCCGACTGGGCCTGACCGTTGCTCAGGAGCAGGATGAACAACTGGTCAGCCAGTTGCTGAAATTGATGCAGAACAGCGGCGTGGATTACACCCTGTTCTTCCGCCGCCTGGGTGATCAGCCAGCCGCCGAGGCGTTGCGCACGTTGCGTGACGACTTTGTCGATATCAAGGGCTTCGATGGCTGGGCGCAAGCGTATCAAGCGCGTATTGCCCTTGAGGACAACGGCACCGAGCAGGAGCGTCAGACCCGCATGCATGCAGTCAATCCGCTGTACATCCTGCGCAACTACCTGGCGCAGAACGCCATCGCTGCTGCGGAAAAAGGCGACTACGAAGAAGTCCGCCGCCTGCATCAGGTGCTCTGCACCCCCTTCACCGAACAGCCCGGCATGCAAGGCTACGCCCAACGCCCGCCGGACTGGGGCAAGCACCTGGAAATCAGCTGTTCGTCGTGAGGCTTTGATTCCCTATCGTGCCCATGCTCAGCGTGCTCCGCGTCCTGCCTTGAGTGTGCGGCGCGGCGCAGATCTGTGACGCGGAGCGTCACGCACGGCATTCCCACGCTGTGCGTGAGGAACGATCATCACCCTATCGTGCGGCGCTACGCGTCGCATGCCGTTCTGGACGCTCCGCGTCCTCTTTAACTATGACAGCCCTGCATCCACCAACCATTGTTCCAGCCCTTCGAGGTCGGGAATGCGGGCTACGGTTTCGCCGATCTGTACGGCGGCCAGTTCCAGTTCGGCCAGCGGGACGTCGACGTAGCTCAACTGGCTGTCGACCTTGCACGAGCGCGGGATGCCCTGAGTCAGCAGGGCGATGAATCTGACATCGTTGCGTCCGCCCAGCGCGTTGAGCACCACGATCCGGGCTCGACCGCCAACGCGGGTGCGGCCTCCGCAGGCAGCTTCGAAGCTGAGCAGTGGCAAGGTCAGTTCGCGCCAGCTGATCGGCCCGAGGTACCACTCAGGGGCATCCGGCTCTGCGCTGCAATCCTGATAATCGATCAACTCGGCGACCGCGACATTGGGCAGCAGCAGATGCCGGTCACTCAACGGCACCAGCAAGCCGGTCAGGCTGGTCAGACGGCTTGTCTGAAACGTGCCTTCAGACATGTGCCGGGCTCCAGTAAGCGATGCTCTCCAGCAATACGGTTTCCTGATACGGCTTGCTCAGGTACTCGTTGACGCCCACCGCCATCGCCCGATCGCGATGCTTCTGGCCCGAGCGGGAGGTGATCATGATGATAGGCAATTCCTTGAGCTGTTCGTCCTGGCGGATCTGGCTGGCGACTTCAAAGCCGTCCATGCGCGGCATTTCGATATCGAGCAGCATGATGTCAGGCGTGTGCTCCTGCAACAGGGTCATGGCATCGACACCGTCCTTGGCGGTCAGCACGTGCATGCCGTGGCGTTCCAGCAAGCGGCTGGTAACTTTGCGCACCGTCACCGAATCGTCCACTACCATCACCAACAGCGGTCTGGCGTGCTCGGCTTCGTGGTAGGCAGGCGCCATGCCTCCTCTTAAAGGCAAGCCCTGCAAGGTACGAATCTTCGCCATCAGATCAAGAATCAGCACCACTTGCCCGTCACCCAGGATGGTCGCACCGGAAATGCCCTGCACCCTGGAGAACTGCGGGCCGAGGCTCTTGACCACGATCTCGCGCGAGCCTGCCAGCGCATCGACCTGCACCGCCACCCACTGATCCTGCAGATGCACCAGCAGCACCGGCAGCGGCTGCAATTGCCCGGCCAGCCGGGGCGGACTGCTGCCCAGCAACTCGCCCAGATAGCGCAACTCGTAACTGCGCCCACCATATTGATAGCGCGGCGGGGTGGTCTGGTAATAGCCGTCCAGTTCATTGGCCATGACGCGCACGATGCCATCGACGGTATTGAGCGGCACCGCATACTGTTCTTCGCCGCACGTCACCATCAACGCCCGGTTGACCGACACCGAAATCGGCAGTCGAATACGGAAGCGCGTGCCCTGGCCCGGTACCGAGTCGATGACCATCGAACCGCCCAGTTGCTTGACCTCGGCGTGCACCACATCCATGCCCACGCCACGGCCGGAAATCTGGGTGATGATCTCGCTGGTGGAAAAACCCGCCTGCAGGATGAACGGCAGCACTTCATGGTCGGACAGATCGGCATCCGGATGGATCATGCCGCGCTTGATGGCCTTGCGGCGTACCGCTGCGAGGTCAACGCCCGAGCCGTCATCGCTCAGTTCGATGACCATATCGCCGCCTTCGTACATCAATTCCAGACTGATATGGCCCTGTTCCGGCTTGCCGGCAGCGATGCGTTTTTCGGTGCTTTCAAGCCCGTGATCGACGGCATTGCGCAGCATGTGCTCCAGTGGCGCGACCATTCGTTCCAGCACGTTGCGGTCCATTTCACCGTCGGCGTTGCCCACTTCGAAATGGACTTTCTTGTGCAGTTCCGAGGCCACCTGGCGCACCACGCGACGCAGGCGCGGCACCAATCGTTCGAACGGCACCATGCGCGTACGCATCAGGCCTTCCTGAAGCTGGGTGTTGACCCTGGCCTGTTGCGACAGCAGCGTTTCCGCGTCGCGGGCGCGCGCACCGAGGGTTTCCTTGAGGTCCATCAGGTCGGACGCCGATTCGAACAAAGCGCGCGACAACTGCTGCAACTGGGAATGGCGGTCCATTTCCAGCGGGTCGAACTCTTCATAGCCCAGCCGCTCGGCCTGAACCTGCTCACGGCTGAGAATGCGCCCCTGGGTTTCCATATCAAGACGACGCAACTGATCGCGCATCCGCTCGATGGTGGTTTCCATCTCTACCAGGGCGATCTGTGAATCAATAATCTGCTGTTCAATACGTCCACGGAAGATGGAGGTTTCGCCGGCCAGGTTGACCAGGTCTTCCAGTTGCTCGGCAGGCACCTTGACCATTTCCGGGCCGCTGCGCTCGACCTCGCCCTCGGCGACCGGGGCCACGGCGACCACCGACTCCGGATGGATCTCCAGGCCCTGCGCAGCCAGCACTGCGCCCGACGGCTCGTCGGTGGCCAGTCTGCGAATGCTCTCAATCAGCAAGGTCGCGTCAGGCAGCGGCTTGTCACTGCGCACGGCATCAAGCATGTCGGCCAGCACATCCTGGCCGCTCTGCAACAGCCCCATCATCAACGGCGCGGGCTGCAGGCTGCCGGCGGAAAGCCCCTCGTAAAGCGTCTCCAGCTCGTGGGCGAGGTCGCCTATCGGAGCAATTTCCACCATCCGCGCGCCGCCCTTGAGGGTGTGCAGGTCGCGCAGCAGGTTTTCGACTTCCAGCATGTTGTGCGGATCGGCCTGCCAGCGCGCCAATGCCGCGCCCGAGCTTTCCATGATGTCGAAACCTTCCTCGAGGAAGACTTCACGCAGCTCGGTGTCATGCTCTGGAGGATCTTCACTGGCGGCAGGCGAGGCCTGCGCCTCAGGCCCGGCGCTCTCGAGCGTGCGGCAGCTGCGCAGCGCCTCGATCAAGGCCGAAGGGTCGCTGAGCGCCTCCTGCCGATACAGTTGCTCGAGCAGAATCGCCAGATGGTCGTGGCTCTCGTGCAGCAGCTCGGCCAGCGTCGGCGAATGGTTGAAGCGCCGGTCGATCAAGCCTTCGTAGAGGTTTTCCAGTTCGTGGGCCAGATCGCCCACCTCGGCCACCTCAGCCATCCGCGCACCGCCCTTGAGGGTGTGCAGGTCGCGCTGCAGCGAGGCCAGCGGCGCGGGGTTTTCCGGATCGGCCAGCCAACGCTGCAAGGCTTGACCGGCGCTGTCGAGGATATCGACGGCCTCTTCCAGAAATATCTCGACGATTTCGTCGTCCGGCCCGGCAACCTCAGTCTCAGTGTGCCCGGCCTCGCTGGCCAGCTGCGCGGTGGCGGCGTTGAGCTCGGTAACGCTCAAGGTGCGGTGGCCGTCGCTCTTGACCAGCCCGGTCGCCGAAGGGTCAAGCGCCTGATCCAGCAACTGGTTCAAGGCACGCACGCATTCGGGACGTGGCTCGACATCCTGACCAGCGGCCACCTGATCAAGCATGTTGATAAGCGCTTCGTGAGCATTTTCTGCCACATCGAAAAAGCGCTCGCTGACTGCCAGACTGCTTTCCTCGACCGCGCCGTAGAGGTCGAGCAAGGCCTCGCACAGCTCATCGACCTGCGGCAGGTCGGCCAGATGCGCGCCATGACCGAGGGTGGTCAGCTCGTCGAGCAGCGCGCTCAGTTCCTGGCGTTCGCCGGGGTGCTGCCGCCAGCCCCGCAGCAGGTTTTCCGCATCCAGCACGATGTCCATGCCTTCGGCCAGAAAACTGGCAAGCAGCGTGGGGTTGCGCTTGATACGCAGGCCGCTGTCCGACTCACGCAGCACCACGGTGAGGCGGTCGTTGAGCATCGCCAGGGCAGCCTCGATCAGCGGCGCGGCGCCCGGAATATCGGCCAGCGGCGTGCTGTCCAGTTGTTCGAGGCCCTTGTGCAGCAACGGTTCGGCGCTGCGCAGCAGGACGAGCTCCGGTGAACCGATATCGATCAGGTTGGCCTTGTATTCACGCACTAACTGGTCGAGCGGGCTGGCCAGTTCGGCAATCGGCAGCACCCCGGCCATGTGCGCGCTGCCCTTGAGCGTATGCAACGCACGCAGCACCGCGTCGCTGATCGCCGGCGACGCTGATTGTTCGGCATTGTCGAGGAAGCGGCCGAGGGTATTCAGATGGCCGAGCGCTTCCTGACGGAAAATCTCCAGCAACTGTGGATCGAGCGGTTCGTCGGCAACAGGTTTGCCTGGCGCGGGATCATCCACGGCCGGCAGCGTCGGTGGCTCCAGCCCATTGGCCAACGCATGGGCGCGAGCCGCCAACAGGTCGACATCGTCGCGCTGGCGCTGCGCATCTTCGGCAAAATCGCGGATGACCGACGGCAGAAGCGCCTGCACTTCGCTCATCAGTTGTTGCACTTCGATGCCCGGCAGCACATCGCCTTCCAGCACCCGGTTGAGCAGGTTTTCCACCGACCAGGCCAGTTCGCTGAGGATCAGCGCACGCACCATACGGCCGCTGCCCTTGAGGGTATGAAACGCACGACGCACTTCGGTCAGCGCCGTGCTGTCCCAGTGGCCGTCGCGGCCGAGCGAGGTGAACCAGCGCGGCAGGTACTCGCGCAGCGCGTCGAGCACCTCGTCGGCCTCTTCGAGAAACACATCGCGCAACTCGTCGTCCACCGCCTCTTCCCCGGCGGAGGGCGGCAACAGGCTGGTGGGTACGTTACGGGCGGGAGGGTTGACGGCCGAGACCGGACTGGCGAGGACCTGGGCAATGGTTTGCGTGGGGCTGACCAGCGCCTTGCGGTCATCCAGTTCCAGCAACTCGTCCTGAGTGATGATCTCTTCGAGCAACGGCACTTCGAGGGTGTCCGCAGCAGGCGTATAGCCCAGCCGTGCCAGGCTTTGCTGGGCCATATCCAGCACTTGGTCGCCCGGCGCCTGATGGTCTTCGAGCATGCGTTCCAGGTAATACTCGATACCGGTGATGGTGTCGGCCAGGCAATCGAGCTGAACCCAGGTGGGACGGGTTTCGTCCACCAGCAGGTGTTCCTGAATGTATTCGTTGCAGGCGGCCAGCAGGCTGGCCGCACGGGCCAGCGGGATCATGGCCAGCGCACCACGAACCTGCACGATCAGCGCGCACAGCGGATCGAGCCGCTGCCGGTCCCACTCGCCGTCGATGTAATCGAGGATCACATCCTTGGCCTGCTGCAACACGGTGCGGGCTTCGCGAATCACCAGTTGATGAATCTGCGTCAGGTCGGTGGTCGGCAGGCGGCTTTCTTCGCGGCTGACCTGCTCGTGGCTCCCGGCCATGCCGGCAAGGGTCGATTCGACGTAGAGCAAGGCACCCGCGACATCCATCAGCGCCGCGTCGCTGGGTTCGCGCTGCCCCTGCGCCAGACCAAGGACCACAGACAACTGATCAATGATCACCTTGCGCGGCTGGCCGAAACCCAGCACCGCCAGGGTATCGGCAATCTGCCGCAACGGCGGCAGCAACGCGTTCAGCTCGCTGACATGCTGACGGTCGCCGCGCACGAACACGTCGAGCCGTTCCTTGACCCTGACCAGCCCTTCGCACAAGGCCACGATCACCGAACGCATGGCGTCTCGGTCCGGACCGGCCATGCGGGCGCGCTCTTCGTTGACCACGTCGTTGCCGGGCAAGGCATCGGCCAGCGCGTACTGATCCTTTAGGTCGAGCATCTTCGGCGCCAGGCTGTCGGACTTGGCGATGTAGAACAGTAGGCTTTTCAACAGCTCTTCGGGGGCGGGCTGATTGATGCCGATGACGCCCTGCTCGGCCAGACGCTTGAGTTCCTTGTCGGCGTCCTTCAACAGACTGCGCAGCGCCGGACTGTTGGTGAAGTTGCCGTTGAGCATGGTTTCGACCAGTGCCGAGGCGATCCGCCAGAGCGCACCGAGCGGCGCGTCTTCGCACAACTGCTCAAGCCGGGCAAACACCTTGGCCATGTAACCGAGCTGGGTCTGCACGCCCTGCTCGCGCATCAGGCCGGCCAGCGCCGCCTGCAGCGTCTGGCGCAGCTTGCGCAGCAGGTTGGGCAATTCCGGGGTATTGCGCCGCGCCAGCTCCTGCTCATCAAGCGGCGGCACGACGACCAGCTGCGGGGCGAACAGGCTGGTTTCCGAGAGCAGACTTTCGCCCCGCGCGCTGCGCAGGTCATTGAGCAGTGGCAAGACCACCAGCGGCAGATCGCGGCGCGCGGAATGAATGCGTTCCAGGTAAACTGGCAACTGACTCATGGCCTGGATCAACAGCTGCTCGGACTCGACCGGATGGCTGACACGGTTCTGCTGGACCGCCAGCGCCAGTTGCTCGATTTCCTCGGCCAGCAACGCGGCGCCGTAGAACTCGATCATCTGCAGACTGCCGTGAACCTGATGCACCAGTTTCAGGCACTCGGCCATCGCAGCAGCATTGGCCGGGTCTTCGATGAACAGGTCCAGCGCCTGACGGGCCTGGCGCAACGTTTCGGCGATCTCGCCCTTCAGCCACTCAAGAGCAACGTAATCGTGACGATCAGCCATGACGAGTACCGTCCGTTACCCAATCAAGGTTGTTCATGTGCGGTACATCATCCGGCTTTCTTCGATGACGGCAGGGCAAAGCCCGATACCGAGCGCCGCATTTCGCTGGCCATTTTCGCCAGGTTGCCAATGCTTTCAGCAGTGGCCGAGGTGCCCGAGGTGGTCTGCGAAGTGGTCTGTTGAATGACGGTCATGATCTGCGAAATCTGCCCGGCAGACTCGGCCTGTTGGTGGGCGGCATCGGTGATACTTTCGATCAGTTCGGCCAGCACCCTGGACACCCCTTCGATTTCCCCCAGCGCCACCCCGGCGTCCTGCGCCAGGCGTGCGCCGCGTACCACTTCGCTGGTGGTCTGCTCCATGGAGATAACCGCCTCGTTGGTGTCGTTCTGGATGGCCCGGACCAGCGTTTCGATCTGCTTGGTCGCAGAGGACGAACGCTCGGCCAGCCGTTGTACTTCGTCGGCCACCACGGCAAACCCTCGTCCGGCATCACCGGCCATCGACGCCTGAATGGCAGCGTTCAAGGCCAGAATATTGGTCTGGTCGGCAATGTCGTCGATCAGGCTGACGATGTCGCCAATCTCCTGGGATGACTCGCCCAGACGTTTGATGCGCTTGGAGGTGTCTTGAATCTGCTCGCGAATGTTGTCCATGCCGTGAATGGTGTTTTGCACGACCTCGTTGCCTTTATTGGCAATCGTCACGGAACGCTCCGCCACGGCCGAGGACTCCGAGGCGTTGGTCGACACCTGATCGATGGACGCCGCCATGTCGTTGATCGCTGTCGACGCCGCACTGATCTGCAACGCCTGATGCTCTGAGGCAGCCGACAACTGCATGGCCGTCGCCTGGGTTTCGGTCACCGCAGCGGCTACCTGCTCGGCGGTCAGGTTGATGGTCACCACCAGCTCGCGCAACTGGTCGATGGAGTAATTGATGGAGTCGGCAATCGCCCCGGTGAAGTCCTCGGTCACCGAGGCCGTGACCGTCAGGTCGCCGTCGGCGAGGTTCTCGATCTCGTCCAGCAGGCGCATGATCGCCGTCTGGTTGCGCTCGCTCTTCTGCGCGGTTTCGCGCAACTGGCGATTGGTCTCGCGCACCATGACCAGACCGATGAGGATGATCGAGGCCAGTGCCAGCAAGCCCAGCACATAGCCGCCGACGGTGTTCACGGTGCGGCGCTTGGCGAGGTTTTCCAGGCTGTTGGCGAGTACCGAGGTTTCATCCAGCAGGGTTTGTGAAGTGTTGAAGATGTTGCCCGAGGCCTCGCGCACCTGATACAGCTCGGGCGAGGTTTCGAGAATCTCGTCCACGGAGCCTGAGACGAATTCGAACAGTTCAGCGATCTCCGCCAGCCGCGCCCGCGCATCGCGGTCCTCGACCTGGGAGATGCGCAGCGTGGCGTTGCCCTCCAGCATGCCGTTAAGCACACGCCCGAACTGGCTGGCATCGCGGCCAAAGGCATCGGCGGCCTGCACAGCCGTTTCATCGCCAGCCAGCACGGTGTTGACCGAGCCGAGAATTCGTTCTGCGAGCAATGCCTGACGTTGCGCAACCACCACCTGTGCGGCAGGGGCACGGCTTTGCAGGAGGTTCTCGACGACTTTTTCGTATTCGGCCTGCAATTGCGGAATGGTTTCGGCCAGCGTCGCCGCCACTTGATGCAGCGACAGAACGGTTTGTTCGCTGGCCAGAATCACGTCGGTGCTCTTGCGCAGCCCTTCCCAGTCACGTTGCACGGTGCGCAATTCGTCGCGTATCAGATCAGGAGCCGCAGGCAGGCCGGTGGCCGGGTCGCCTTTTCTCAGGTAGCCCCAGCGCACGTCGAAATCATTGCGCGCATCGGCCAGCAACTTGAACGCCTGGGTTTTGCCGGCAGCCGCTTCGGTGGCGTTTTTCGCGATACGTTGCGACAGGACGCGCAGCTCACCAGCGTGCCCGATGTACTGTTTGTCGTAGTTGGACTGAGTGTTGAGGTAGGCGAAGTTGGCGAACAGCAACATGATGAAAACGATAAGCGCCACGAACAGCAGAATAATCTGCGTCCGGCTTCTTGCGCCGTCCCTTGACCGGTCTGTACTACTCATTAATCAGGCCCCCGCCTGGATCAATTGTGAAACACACCAGGCCCGACATGCTAGGACGCCAGGTCCATGAAATCCGCAGACTGCACCAGCGCCCACGGGCTGAATATCTGCCACGCCTGCTCGCGGATAAATTGCCCGCGCAGGAACGGCACCATACGCTGATCCATGTCCTGCGAGGTCTGGGGTATGAGGCTCAACTGACTGAAACGTTGCATGCCGAACACTTCATCGACCAGCAGACCGGCAAATACGTCATGGTGCTCGACCACCAGCACCCGGCGCTGTTTACGCACCGGCGCCAGTTCGTGGCCGAAAAACCCGCACAGATCCATGAGTGGCAGCAACCGACCGCGCAGATTGGCGATACCCGCCACCCAGAACTTCACCCCGGGCATTACCGCATGATGGGGTTCGTGGAGGATTTCGGCGATCTCGCCAATCGGCGCGACAAAGCGTTGCTCGCCCATGCGAAAACCGATGCCGACCCAGTCCTGCTGATGGGCTTCCTGCAGCGGCAGGCCCGCCGCCAGCGAACGACAGCGTCGATCCATATCCAGAAGCAGTTCAAAAGCGGTGCGCGGCTCGGCCATGGCGATTCCGGCAATCAGCCGGCCAGCACCGCATTCAGGGTTTTCATCAGGGTTTCTTCGTCCACCGGCTTGGTCAGGTAATCCCGCGCGCCCTGGCGTTTACCCCAGACCTTGTCGGTCTCCTGATCCTTGGTGGTGATCATGATCACCGGGATCATGCTGGTGTCGGCATCCTTGGTCAGCTGGCGCGTGGCCTGAAAACCGTTGAGCCCCGGCATGACGATATCCATCAGCACGGCATCGGGCTTTTCCTGACGGGCCAGGGCCACGCCATCAGCGCCGTTTTCGGCCTTGAGCACTTCATGACCGTGCTTTTCCAGCATGCCGGTGAGTTTGTACATTTCAGTCGGCGAGTCATCGACGATCAATATTCGAGCCATGGGTGTTCCCCGTCAGATTACGAGCGCGCTACATCAGGCGCGGGCGTCATGATATGTGTTGTTCTGCTGCAACGAAGCCCGGCACATGAGCCTTGATCGCGCTGAGCAGTTCTTCCTTGCTGAAAGGCTTGGTCAAAAACTGATCGGAACCGACAATCCGCCCCTTGGCCTTGTCGAACAGACCGTCCTTGGAGGACAGCATGATGACCGGCGTCGACTTGAATGCCCGGTTGTTCTTGATCAGCGCGCAGGTCTGATAACCGTCCAGACGCGGCATCATGATAT